>JBNLCA010000245.1:0-10191 GCA_050303575.1 Paracoccaceae bacterium | reverse complement strand
CCGCCCGGCCCATCGAGAAGCTCGATCACCGTTTCGTCCCAGGCCCGCCGGTTGCCGCCGCAATCGATGCTGGCCACCGTCAGGTGCTTGAGTTCGGTCACATGGTAGCCGCCGGATATCTCGGCCTCGGGCGTGGCGAAGACCACCGGCAGGTCGGGATCGAGCCGGGCCAGGTCGGCGCGAAGGTCGTTCAGGGTCGCAATCATGGCAGCACCTTTTATTTCAATGATTCTTGTAGTATTGAATTGAGCATACACATCACAACATTTCAAGAGGTGTTGAAACATGCAGGAAGAGGACGTCGTCGCCGCGCTCGACTCGCTGGCGCACCTGACACGGCTCAGGATGCTGCGCTACCTTGTCCAGGCCGGTGAGGCAGGCGCCCCGGCGGGCGAGATCGCCCAGGCCGTGGGCGCCGCCCCATCGCGCGCCTCGTTTCACCTTGCGACGCTCTCCAGGACCGGTCTCGTCTCGTCCGAGCGGCAGGCGCGGCAGATTGTCTACCGGGCGGATTTCAAGGCGATCGGCGCGCTGATGGGCTACCTTCTGCACGACTGCTGCCAGGGCAACGCCGAGGTCGCGGCCTGCTGCTAGACTTGCGCGCCCCCCTCGCCTAGAACGCCTGCGAACGGCCGGAGAATGCCCATGCTCGACCACCTCGCCTACAAGTCTCCCGACCCCAAGGTCATCCGGGGTGCGAAATCCGACTGGGAACTGGTGATCGGGATGGAGGTCCACGCCCAGGTCGCCTCGAGCGCCAAGCTGTTCTCCGGGGCATCGACGACCTTTGGCGCCGAGCCGAACTCGAACGTCTCGTTCGTCGACGCGGCGATGCCGGGGATGCTGCCCGTCATAAACGAATTCTGTGTGGCGCAGGCGGTCCGCACCGGGCTGGGGCTTAAGGCCGAGATCAACCTCCGCTCCGCCTTCGACCGCAAGAACTACTTCTACCCCGACCTGCCGCAGGGCTACCAGATTTCCCAGCTCTACCACCCCATCGTGGGCGAGGGCGAGGTGATCGTCGACATGGGGCCGGGCATCGCCCGCCGGGTCCGGATCGAGCGCATCCACCTCGAGCAGGACGCGGGCAAGTCGATCCACGACATGGACCCCAACATGTCCTTCGTCGATCTCAACCGCACCGGCGTCGCGCTGATGGAGATCGTCTCGCGCCCCGACATCCGCGGCCCCGAGGAAGCGGCGGCCTACGTGGTGAAACTGCGCCAGATCCTGCGCTACCTCGGCACCTGCGACGGCAACATGCAGAACGGCAACCTGCGCGCCGACGTCAACGTCTCGGTCTGCCCGCCCGGCGCCTACGAGAAGTATCAGCAGACGCAGGATTTCTCGCATCTCGGCACCCGCTGCGAGATCAAGAACATGAACTCGATGCGCTTCATCCAGCAGGCGATCGAGTACGAGGCACGCCGCCAGATCGCCATCCTTGAGGACGGCGGCTCCATCGTGCAGGAAACCCGCCTCTACGATCCCGACAAGGGCGAGACCCGGTCGATGCGCTCGAAGGAAGAGGCGCACGACTACCGCTATTTCCCCGATCCCGACCTTCTGCCGCTCGAGATCGAGCAGGCCTGGGTCGACGACATCGCGGCCTCGCTGCCGGAACTGCCGGACCAGAAGAAGGCGCGCTTCGTCAAGGATTTCGGCGTGACCGAATACGATGCCGACGTGCTGACCGCCGAGGCCCGGAACGCCGCCTTCTTCGAGGAAGTGGCAGCGGGCCGCGACGGCAAGCAGGCCGCAAACTGGGTGATCAACGAGCTCTTCGGTCGGCTGAACAAGGAAGCCCACGGGATCGAGGATAGCCCGGTCTCGGCGTCGCAGCTGGGCGCGATCCTCGACCTCATCGCCAAGGGCGACATCTCGGGCAAGATCGCCAAGGACCTTTTCGAGATCGTCTATTCCGAGGGCGGCGATCCGGTCGCCATCGTGGAAGAACGCGGCATGAAACAGGTCACCGACACCGGCGCCATCGAGGCGGCGGTGGATGCGGTGATCGCCGCGAACCCGGCGCAGGTCGAGAAGGCCAAAGAGAACCCCAAGCTCGCCGGCTGGTTCGTCGGCCAGGTCATCAAGGCCACCGGCGGCAAGGCCAACCCGGCGGCGGTGAACGAACTGGTGGCGAAGAAGCTGGGGCTGTAGTTCGAGCCTACTCGCCCACGACCGGCTTCAGGGTGTCGAAGTCGCCCCGCTCTAACGCGTCGATCGTCCGCTCGAACGCGCTGCGCACCGTCTCGCGCGAGACACCGCCGCGCAAGGCATCTACGCCGGTATAGAAGCCGGGACCGTCTTGCTCGGTTTCCCACTCTCTGTCGCCAGTCAGAAAGCGCGTCGCGTTCAGAAGCTCCACCGTTGGTGATGTGTTCGCCCGTATGCTCGTTAGTGCGTCACCGAGATCGCTGTAGGTCAGTCCGTGCCCATCGGTTTTGAAGAAGCGGTCAAGGGTCTCGCGATAAGGCATTGACGGCGCAATGAGCTCCTCGTGAATTGCCTCCCGTCGCGCATTGACCTTGGAAATGGCTGCCTCGTCAGGACTTCCGTTCCATAGCTCCCGGTATTGGTCGAGAAGCCGCCGCAGATCATCAGAAAACTCCTCGCTCATTCCAAGAAGCAGATGGACCATTGCTCTAATGCGAAGAAGATTTCGAGCCGGAAAGTCAGCCAACTCACAGTGTGGCAGCGCATATTGGAGTTGGTCATACTTCTGCGTGAGGTCGTAGATATCTCCCAGTAGCTCGAACTCATCCGGCTCGTTCGTGGCCAGATAGCCCTCCGGCATGGCCTCGAGCTGTGCCTGCCAATCGTGCTTCGGCTCGACGCGCCTCAAGCCAACACTTCGCAGCATCCTAGTCAGGATATCCCTCGGTGACATGCTACCGCTCCGGTAGCGCCGGGTCCGCCCGGCACTTCGCCAGCGTCAGCGGCCGCATCTGGCGCACCCGGATAACCTCGCCCGACCCCACCGGGCCGAAGTCGCCCTCTATGCAGGCGCAGCCGAAGCCGTAGCTGCCGACGTTGCGGTATTCCCATTCGTCACCGAACTCCCAGGCCGAGGCGGGAAGGTCGATGAAGCCGTTCAACTGCTGCCCGCCCTGCAGCATCAGCGTCCATTCGCCGTCGGCGTCCGTCAGCCAGTGGTTCGCGGGCGAGGGATTGTCGTACCAGCCGCAGCGGGTTTCGGCCATCGCCGGAGAGGCGAGCAGAACGGCGGTCAGGATCACGGCACGGTGCATGGGATCACTCCTGGATGTAGGCGACGAGCGCCCGGGTCGAACCGTCCTTGTCCTCGCCCGACGCCTCGCCCTCGATCACCGGCAACAGCGCCACGGCGAGCTCCTTGCCGAGCTCGACGCCCCACTGGTCGAACGAGTTGATGCCGAGGATCACGCCTTCGACGAAGACCCGGTGCTCGTAGAGCGCGACGATCTGGCCGAGCGCGCGGGGCGTCAGCTTCGGGATCATCAACGTGGTCGAGGGACGGTTGCCGGGGAAGACGCGGTGGCTGGCCTGTCGGTCCAGTTCGGCGCCGGTCAGTCCCTTCATCGCCATCAGCGCGCGGGCTTCGCCCGGGCTGCGGCCCTTCATCAGCGCCTCGGACTGGGCGAGGCAGTTCGCCAGGAGCAGCCGGTGCTGGTGGGCAAGGTCGGGCTCGTGCCCTTCCCGGGCGGCGATGAACTCGCAGGGGATCACCTCGGTCCCCTGGTGGATCAGCTGGTAGAAGGCGTGCTGGCCGTTGGTGCCGGGCTCGCCCCAGACCACGGGACCGGAGGGCCCTGTCAGTTCCGCGCCGTCCATGGCGACGCGCTTGCCGTTGCTCTCCATCTCGAGCTGTTGCAGGTACGCCGGAAGCCGCGCGAGCCGTTGCTCGTAGGGCAGGACGGCACGCGTGGGATAGCCGCAGACCTGCCGGTGCCAGATGCCGACCAGCGCCAGCATCACGGGCATGTTCTGCCCGAACGGCGCCTGCCGGAAATGGCTGTCCATCGCCGCAGCGCCGGCAAGGAACTCGCGGAACCGCTCCGGCCCGATGGCGATCATCAGCGAAAGCCCGATCGGACCCCACATCGAGTAGCGCCCGCCGACCCAGTCCTCGAAGCCGAAGACATGCTCGGCCGGGATGCCCCACTCGGCCGTCTTGTCGGTCGCCGATGACAGCGCCGCCATTTGCTGCGCCGGGTTCGCCACGACCTTCGCCATCCAGTCGCGCGCAGTGGCGGCGTTGGTCATCGTCTCGATCGTGGTGAAGGTCTTCGAGGCGACGATCACCAGCGTCGTCGCGGGATCAAGGCGCGCCAGCACCTCGTGGATCTGCGCCCCGTCGACGTTCGACACGAAGTGGCAGCGCGGCCCGTCGTGATAGGGCGAAAGCGCGATCGTCGCCATTGCGGGCCCGAGGTCCGAGCCGCCGATGCCGATGTTGACGACGTCGGTATAGCGCCCGCCCTGCCCCGTCAGGACGCCGAACCGCACCGCTGCTGCAAAGACCTGCATCCGCTCCAGCGTCTCGCGCACACCCTGCATGACATCCTGGCCATCGACCGTCACCGACCGGTCGAGATCGCGGAGCGCCGTGTGCAGGACCGCCCGACCCTCGGTCTCGTTGATCTTGGCGCCCGCGAACATCGCATCGCGCCTTGCCGCGACCTCGCGCCCCTCGGCAAGGTCGAGCAGGGCCCCCCGCGTCCCGGCGTCGATGTTGGTCTTGGAATAGTCGAAGAGGAGGCCGTCCGCCGCGACGGAGAAGTCCGCCGCCCGGCCGTCGTCGAAGAGCGACAGGATCGACCGGCCCTGCACCCGCTCGCGCTCGGCATCAAGTCTCTGCCAGAGGTCCATTGATCGCCCCTTCTATTCGGCCCAGTGCACCACCGCCTCACCGAGGACCACGCGGATCGGCGCTTCTTCGGGAGGCAGCGATTGCGCCCGTTCCAGCGCTGCGCGCTTTTCGGCGCCGGTGATGAGTACATGGATGGACATCGCCGCCTGAAGGACCGGTGCGGTCAGCGTGATGCGCGGCTCGCCCGCCCCCTCGGCCCGCATCGCCATGACCGGCGGCGCGTCAGATGCCAGCGCAGCAGCCAGGTTGTCGGCGCCGGGGAAAAGCGAGGCGGTGTGCATGTCGGCGCCCATGCCCAGAAGCAGCACCGAGATCGGAAGATGCGGCATGAGCCCCGCGGCGATCTCCTCGAGCCGCGCCTCCGGCGCCTCGGCGGGAAGGTACAGCGGCACCAGGTCCGCCTCGGCCGCGCGGCCGGTCAGCAGCCGCTCGCGCAGAAGCCGCGTGTTCGACCGCGGGCTGTCCTCGCCGACCCAGCGCTCGTCGTTCAGCACGACCGAGATCCGGTCCCAGTCGAGATCGACGCCCGAGAGCGTGTCGAAGACCGGGCCGGGCGTGGTGCCGCCCGGCACCGAGAGGGTGGCGCGGTCGTTGGTCAGGAGCGTCGCGTTCAGCTCGGACGCCAGCTTGTCAGCCAGCGCGACCATCATCAGTTCGCGGTCGGGATATTCGACCAGCCTCATTCGCGGATCTCCCGCCAGCGCCGGCCGTCGCGATGCATCAGGATCTGCGCCTCCTCCGGCCCCGACGAGCCGGGGTCATATGGGAACGGCCGGTCGCCACGCTTGTCCCAGGCGCCGATGATCGGGTCGGTCCAGGCCCAGGCGGCCTCGACCTCGTCGCCGCGCATGAAAAGCGTCTGGTTGCCGCGGATGACATCCATGATCAGCCGCTCGTAGGCGTCGGGAATATCCTCGCCATCGGGTCCGAGCGCCTCGGCGAAGGACATGTCGAGCGGCACCTCGACAAGGCGCATGCCGCCCGGTCCCGGCTCCTTGATGGTGACGCGCAGCGTCATCCCCTCGTTGGGCTGAAGCTTGATGATGAGCACGTTCCCGCGCCGGTTCTCCCACGGCCCGAAGATCGAATGCGGCGGATCCTTGAAGACAACCGCGATCTCGGAGGCCCGCGCCTTCAGCTTCTTGCCGGTGCGCAGGTAGAAGGGCGTGCCCTTCCAGCGCCAGTTCGAGATGTGGAGCCGCATCGCGATGAAACTTTCGGTCAGGCTCTCGGGATTCTCGGCATCCTCGCGATAGCCCGGCTGGCCACCGGCGGCATTGTACTGGCCGCGCACGATCTCGTCCTTGCGGACCGGGTCGAGCGCGCGGATCACCTTCAGCTTCTCGTCGCGCACGGCATCTGGCTCGAACTGGCTGGGCGGCTCCATCGCGATCAGGCACAGAAGCTGCATCAGGTGGTTCTGCACCATGTCCCGCATGGCGCCCGACTTGTCGTAGTAAGCGCCGCGACCGCCCACGCCCACCGTCTCGGCGACCGTGATCTGGATGTGGTCGACATATTGTGCGTTCCACAGGGGCTCGAAGAGGATGTTGCCGAAACGGACGGCCATCAGGTTCTGGACCGTCTCCTTCCCGAGGTAATGGTCGATCCGGTAGATCTGGTCCTCGCGGAAATGCTGGGCCAGTGTCGCGTTGAGCGCCTTGGCCGAGGCGAGGTCGCGGCCGAAGGGCTTTTCCACCACGATGCGGCAGGTGTCGCAGGCAATGCCCTTCTCGTGGAGCCGCTCGGCGAGCGCGCCGAAGAGCGACGGCGCGACCGAGAAGTAGAAGGCCTGGATCACGTCCTTGCGGGCGATGTCCTTCAGCCGGTCCCAGCCGCCCTCGCCGGTGGCGTCGATGGCGACGTAGTGAAGCGTTTCCAGGAAAGCGGCGATCACCTTCTTGTCCTGGACGGCTTTCGGGGCGAATTCGGCGATTGCCTCGCGCACCATGTCGCGGAAGGCGCCGTCGTCCATCTCGGACCGCGCCGCGCCGATGATGCGCGAGCCTTCGGGCATCTGTCCGGCCTGGAAGCGCCGGTAAAGGCCCGGCAGGATCTTTCGGCGCGCCAGGTCACCGGTGCCGCCGAAGATCACGAGGTCGAACTCGTCGACCGGAATGACACGCGAAACCATGCGACCTCCCGAAGCCCGTTAGCGCTAACGCGCCCCTCTTATCCGAGGCACGGGGCACAGTCTAGCATCCGCGGGCCCGGGCTCAAGGTGAAGCCTTGAGCACGCGTCCCGATCCGGCGCTTTCGGCGGCCTTGCCGCACTCGAAAGGGGGTTGTCTGCCCCCTCCGGCCTTCGGCCTCACCCCCGAGAGTATTTGAAGCCAAGAGAGTGACTGGTAGGGTCAGTCCTTCCTTGTGCCCAAAATACTCCGGGGGAGTCGCCCGTCAGGGCGACGGGGGCAGAGCCCCCAACCGAGCGTAGCGAGGCCACCGGCGCAGCCCGGTCCGCCTCACACCATGACGCAGAGAAGTTCGAAGAGGATCGAGGCGCCGAGCCACGCCGTGTTGCCCATCGGATCGAAGGGCGGCGAGACCTCGACGAGATCGGCGGCGGCGATCTTCACGCCCTGAAGACCCCGCACCACGTCCAGCGCCTGGAACGAATTCGGCCCGCCGACCTCGGGCGTGCCCGTGCCGGGTGCGAAGGCAGGGTCGACGAAGTCGATGTCGTAGCTGACATAGGTCTCGCCCGTTCCGGCGATCTCGCGCGCCTCGGCCATGACGTCCGCGACGCCACGCGCAAAGAGCTCCTCGATCGTCACGATGCGGATGCCGTGTTCCTTGGCAAAGTCGCGGTCGGCGCGGTCGTAGAGCGTGCCGCGGATGCCGATCTGGATCATCCGCGCCGGGTCGAGAAGCCCCTCCTCGACCGCCACGCGGAACGGGTTGCCGTGGGTCAGCGCGGCACCGCCGAAATAGGGCGGGAAGAGGTCGGTGTGGCTGTCGAAATGAATGAGGCCAAGAGGCGCGCCGCGGGCCAGGCCGCGCAGGACGGGCAGTGTGCACAGATGATCGCCGCCCACCGTCAGGGGCCGCATTCCGCGTGCCTTCGCCCGCGCGAACCAGTCCTCGAACCGCTTCAGCGTGTCGCCCATGTCGACCGGGTTCGGCCCCACGTCCCCGACATCGGCGACGCGCCTGAGATCGAAAGGCCGAATGCCCGAGACCGGATGTTCGGCGCGAATCATGGTCGAGGCGTCCCTCAGCGCCCGCGGTCCGTGCCGCGCCCCGGGCCGGTTCGAGGTGCCGCCGTCCCAGGGCAGCCCGACGATGCCGATCTCGACCTCGGCCGCGCGCGGGTGGTCCTCGCCCACCAGCGGCAACCGCATGAAGGTGGGGACGCCCGCGAACCGGGGAAGATCCATGCCGGAAACGGGGGTGAAGAACGGATCAGCCATGCGCGCCTCCGTGGGAATCGGACCAGGCCTGGGGACGCCCCCGGCCGCTGTCACCGCCGCTTACGCCTCGAGCTCGGCATCCCAGTAGAGGAAATCGACCCAGCTGTCGTGGAGATAGTTCGGCGGGAACCGCCGGCCCATGTTCCTGAGTTCCTCGGACGAGGGCTGGCGCGGCGGGCGGCGCAGCGACATGCCGACCTGCCTCAGGCTGCGCGAACCCTTGTGGAGGTTGCATTTCGCGCACGCGGCGACGACGTTTTCCCAGCTGGTGATGCCGCCGCGCGCGCGCGGAACGACATGGTCGAAGGTCAGCTCGCCCCTCGATCCGCAATACTGGCAGCAGAATTCGTCCCGCAGGAAAAGATTGAAGCGCGTGAAGGCCACGCGCTTCTGCGGTTTCACGAATTCCTTGAGCACGACCACGGAGGGTATCCGGATCTCGGTCGTCGGACTTCGGACAACCTTGTCGTATTCGGCGATGATCGTGACCCGGTCCAGGAAGGCGGCCTTCACCGCCTCCTGCCACGGCCAGAGCGACAGCGGATAGTAGGAGAGCGGCCTGTAGTCGGCGTTCAGGACCAGCGCCGGATGTTGCCTTGCGCCCGCCGGATCGCGCACGAATGTCGTCCTGAATTCCCCGTCCATGAGCGTTATCGTCCTCGTCCTGCCCGTCGCCTCGGAGGGCCGGGGCGGACGCCACGCGCGCCGGCTTATCCACAACTATATCTGGCGTTCGGCGCCGCGCAAGCCCCGCAATGTACGGCGCGTGCAGGCGTTGTATGGCTGACAAAGGTGACAGGAGGGTGACGGGCTGGGGACGTCCGCGCGACGGTCAGCCGCCGATGATCTGGTCCATCGAGACCGAGGGCTGGTCGCAGCCCGCCTCGCCGACGATCTTCGCCGGAACCCCGGCGACCGTCTTGCACGGCGGCACGTCGGCCAGCACGACCGAGCCCGCCGCGATCCGGCTGCAATGGCCGACGCGGATATTGCCCAGGACCTTGGCCCCGGCGCCGATCAGAACGCCATCCTCGATCTTCGGATGACGGTCACCGTCCTCCTTGCCGGTCCCGCCCAGCGTGACCGAATGCAGCATCGAGACATTGTCGCCGACCACCGCCGTCTCGCCGATGACGATCGAATGGGCATGGTCGATCATGATCCCCTTGCCAAGCTTGGCATTGGGATGGATGTCGACGCCGAACTGCTCGGAAATCCGCATCTGCAGGAAATAGGCCAGGTCGCGCCGTCCCTCGGTCCAGAGCCAGTGGGCGACGCGGTAGGCCTGCACCGCCTGGTAGCCCTTGAAATAGAGGATCGGCTGGAGGAAGCGGTGGCAGGCCGGGTCGCGATCATAGACCGCAACGAGGTCGGCGCGTGCCGCCTGGCCGAGGCCGGGGTCGGACGCATAGGCCTCCTCGGCGACCTCGCGCAGGATCTGCTCGCCCATCTCGCCGGACGACAGCTTCAGCGCGATCCGGTAGGCGAGCGCGCGCTCCATCGTCGGATGGTGCAGCAGCGAGGAATGGATGTAGCCGCCCAGAAGCGGCTCGTCGCGGACGGCGTCATGCGCCTCGTCGGTGATCCGGCTCCAGACCGGGTCGAGTTCCGCAAGCTGCGTGCGCGTCTTGGCCATCGGAAATCCTCCGCTACGGAGGCACTTCCTACACCTTTTGGCTGCCGGACGCTATGCCGACTGAAGTCGCGCACGGAAATTTGCCCGCCGGTGCGCCACCACGGCCCCAAGGACCAGCGCCATGCAGGCAAGGTAATCGGTGTCGGAAAAGCTCTGCTCGGGAGCGAGCGCATGGCCCCGCGCGGCCGCCTCGAGGCTGCCGTTGCCCCACCGCGGATGCGCCCGCCCCACCCTCTTGCGGTAGCGGTCGGCCGCCTCGGCCTCGCTGATCAACCGCTGCATCGCGCCCGCCC
>JBNLCA010000244.1:0-2680 GCA_050303575.1 Paracoccaceae bacterium | reverse complement strand
ACGGGCGCATTCCTCGTCGAAGATATGGCGCTCGACCGGGCTCCAGCCCGGCCCGCCGAACTCCTTCGGCCAGGTGGTCGCGAGCCAGCCCTTCCGCGCCAGTATGGAATGCCATTCGTGCATGACGTCACGCGTCAGCTCGCCGCCGGCACGGACCGCGTCGCTGATATGCGCCGGCAGCGCATCGGCAAGGAAGGCTTGCACCTCGTCGCGGAAGGCCTGTTCCTCCGGCGTGTAACTCAGGTCCATCTCAGCCCCCCGCATTCATCTCGGCAAAGGTCCCGCCCTCGTCCGCCATCCGGCGCAGAATCGCGGGCACCTGCCAGTAGTGATCGTCTTCCTGCGCATAGCGTTCGATCCGGGCGACAATCTCCCTCGCGCCCAGCGTGTCGGCGTAATGAAGCGGCCCGCCGCGGAAGCGCGGGAAGCCGTAACCGAACAGGAACACCGCATCGACATCGACCGGCCTCAGCGCGATCCCGTCCTCGACCACGCGGGCCGCCTCGGCGATCATCGCGGTCATGTAGCGTTCGACGATCTCGTCGTCCGAGAAGCTGCGTGGCGTGATACCGGCCTTCTGCCGCTCCTCGTCGATGATCTGCAGCGCGCCCGCGTGCGGCACAGCAGGGTCCGCCGAATAGTCGTAGTAGCCCAGCCCGGTTTTCCGCCCGTACCAGCCCTGCTCGCAGATCCGGTCGGCGATCGGGACGTAGCGCTCGCGGTTCGGCCGCATCGGCGCCTTGCGCTTGCGCTCGGCCCAGCCGATATCGAGGCCGGCAAGGTCCGACACCCGGAATGGCCCCATCGCGAAGCCGAACCCCTCAAGCGCGTTGTCGATCTGCTGAGGCGAGGCGCCGTCCATCATCAGGTACTGCGCGGTCTTGCCATAGTGCGACAGGATGCGGTTGCCGATGAACCCATCGCAGACGCCTGCCCGGACACCGACCTTCTTCAGCCGCTTGGCGAGCGCGAATCCGGTCGCCACGACTTCGGGCGCTGTCTTCCCGGCGACCACGATCTCGAGCAGGCGCATCACGTGCGCCGGCGAGAAGAAGTGCAGGCCCAGCACGCTCTCGGGCCGCGCGGTCACCGACGCAATCTCGTCGATGTTAAGGTAGGAGGTGTTCGACGCGAGCACCGCGCCCGGCCTGGCGATCCCGTCCAACCGGGCGAAGATATCCTTCTTCACCTCCATGCTCTCGTAGACCGCCTCGACGATCAGATCGGCGCGCGCCAGGGCCTCCATGTCGGTCGTGGCGGAAAGGCGTGCCAGCGTCTCGTCGCGGCGGTCGGCGGCAAGCTTGCGGCGCTTCACCGCACCGTCGATGTTCTTGCGGATCGTCGCCACACCTTTCGCCAGCGCCTCGTCCGTCGCCTCGACCAACGTGACCGGCAGACCGGCCAGAAGCGCCGAAGTGGTGATGCCCGAACCCATCGTCCCGCCGCCGATGACGCCGATGGCATTGACCACGCGCGGCGTCGCCGTCTTCTCCGGCACGTTCGCCACCGCGCGCTCGGCGAAGAAGGCGTGGATCAGGCCCGCGCGCTGCGGCGTGTCCATACAGTCGAGGAAGGCCGCCCGCTCGACCTTCAGTCCCTCGGCCAGCGGCAGCGCCGAGGCCTTGACAGCTTCGACGCATTTGAGCGGCGAGTAGAGATGCGGCTGGGTCTTCCTCAGCGTCACTGCCGTCTCCTCCAGCGCTGCTTCATCCGGCGTCACGGCAAGGTCGCAGGTCTTGCGCACCGCCAGCGTCCCGGCCAGCACCTCGTTCGCCATCGCCAGCGCCACATCGCGCGGATCGCCCGCGACCAGCCGGTCGAGGATGCCGAGCGCCAGCGCCTCTTCGGCCGGCACCTGTTGCCCGGAGAGGATCATCTCCAGAGCCGCCGGGATACCGATCAGGCGCGGCAGCCGCTGTGTACCCCCGGCGCCGGGAAGCAGACCCAGCGCGATCTCCGGAAGGCCAACGCGCAGGCCCTCGATGCCGATCCGCGCGTGCGTGGCCAAGGCCAGTTCCAGCCCGCCGCCCAGCGCGGTGCCGTGCACCACCGAGATCACCGGAATCTCCGACGCCTCGATCTCGTTGTAGAGATCGGGCATCGCGGGCGGCTTTGGCGGCTTGCCGAATTCGCGGATGTCGGCGCCCGCGGAAAAACTTCTGCCCTTGCACCAGATGGCAATGACCTTCGCCCGGCCCTCGCCGTTCAGCTGTCTCAGCTTCGACTGGATCTCGGCCCTTACCGTCGAGCCCAGCGCATTCACCGGCGGATTGTCGATGCTCAGAAGCGCGGCGTCGCCCGCATATTCGATATCGATCGAGAAATCCCCGGCCATGCCGCCAATCGTCCCTGCAAACGGGGCACGCTCTGGTGCCTCCTCCCTGAAAACGAACCGTAGAGGGGTGTCGCGGAGCCGTCAATGCTGCGGAAGAGAATTCCGCAGAATGGAACGAACCGGCAAACAGACTGCTCCCGTATCCCGCAAGGAAGGGACGGGATCAGACGCGGGTGGGGTGGAAGCGGCCGGCGGGCGACAGGGTGAAGATCTCGCAGCCGGTGGCGGTAACGCCGACCGAATGTTCGAACTGCGCCGAAAGCGACTTGTCACGGGTCACAGCGGTCCATTCGTCGGCCAGGACCTTGGTCTCGGGCCGGCCCAGGTTCACCATCGGCTCGATGG
>JBNLCA010000243.1:0-8667 GCA_050303575.1 Paracoccaceae bacterium | reverse complement strand
TGGCGTTGCGCAACCGATCCTGCAACGGAAGGTCGCGCCGCTCTGGGCGGGAATGATCATCGGTACGATCTGGGGTTTCTGGCACCTTCCGGCCTTTTTCCTGGCGGGAACGGTCTTTGCGGGCTGGAACTACTTCCCGTTCCTCGTGGGCAACATCACGCTTGCCGTCCTCGTGACGCCGATCTTCAATTCCGGGCGTGGGAGCCTTCTCTGGCCAATGCTCTTCCATTGGCAGCTCATCCTGCCGATCTGGCCGGACGCCCAGCCCTACGACACCTGGCTCCTTCTGATCGTGGCCTCGGTGGTCGTCTGGTGGAACCGTGGCACCATGCTGCACCGGGATGGCGCCGTGACAGAGGTCATACCGACAGAAGGGCGGACCGGCTGACGAAGCCGGTTCACCTGGGCCTGGCCCGCATCAGATCCGGCCGCCCCTCCGGGCGGCCTTTTCGTTCGGGACGCACGGGATGCACAGGTCGCTTCAGTTCGCCTGCGCAAAATCCTCGAACGCCGGGTCGTCCGGGCCGACGCAGCCGAAGGCGTCGCCCTCGGTCGGGACGAGATCGCCACCGATGGCGTCGCACTGGGCGACCATCTCTTCGATGTAGGCCGAGAGGGCCATCGCGGCATCGCCGAAGCCGGCGTCGTATCCGCCGGGGCGGATGTGGCCAATCCCCACAGAGCTGACGCCGATGTCGACGGAGCCGCCGAGGGCGGGCTGGGTGGTGACGGCGACGGCGGCGAGGATCGCGGCGCGGAGGGCGAACTTGGTGAACATGACGGGCTCCTTCCCCAAGGCTTGCACGTAGGTCGCGCGGGCCTGGGGAAGGGTTCAAAGATCGTCAGGTCTTCAGAAGCCGGTAAATCGCCGGGATGACCAGCACGGTCAGCGCGGTCGAGGAGAGAAGCCCGAAGAGGAGCGAGATGGCGAGACCCTGGAAGATCGGGTCGGCCAGGATCACCGCGGCGCCGATCATCGCGGCGAGCGCGGTGAGCAGGATCGGCTTGAACCGGGTCGCGCCAGCCTCGATCAGGATCGGGACCGTGACCTTGCGTTCGGGGTCGGCGTTGCGGATGAAGTCGACCAGCAGGATCGAGTTCCGCACGATGATACCGGCAAGCGCGATGAAGCCGATCATCGAGGTGGCGGTGAAGGGCGCGCCGAAGACCCAGTGGCCGAGCATGATGCCGAGGAAGGTGAGCGGTACTGGAGTGAGGATCACCAGCGGCAGCCGGAACGAGCCGAACTGAGCGACGACAAGGATGTAGATGCCGAGAAGGGCGACCATGAAGGCGGCGCCCATGTCGCGGAAGGTGACCCAGGTGACCTCCCACTCGCCGTCCCAGAGGAGGACGGGCTGCTCGGACGATTGCGGCTGGCCGTGGAGCGAGAGGATCGGCTTCATGCCCTCGGGCCAATCCATCGCGTTGATGCGATCGGCGACCTCGATCATGCCGTAGAGCGGGGCCTCGAAAGCACCGGCAAGCTCGCCCGTGACCATGATGACGTCGTGACCGTTGTGGCGGAAGATCGGGAACGAGGCCCTCTCCTCGGTCACCTCGATCACGTCGCCCAGCTCGACGACGCCGCGGCCGCCCGGCAGGGCGTTCGCCGGGACCGGGGTGGACTGCGCAATGGCGTCCATGACACGGGCGCCGCGGTCGCGGGCGACGACGATCGGGATCGGCGGGCGGCCTTCGCCGCGGTGCGAATAGCCGACCGTGACCGAGCCGTTCAGAAGGCGCAGGGTCTGGAGCGCGTCGGCTTCCTCGACCCGGTAGAAATCAAGATCCGAGGGCTTCAGCTCGGCGCGCAGGCGGCGGGCCTGGGTGCCGTAGCTGTCGTCCACGTCGACGACGAAGGGAACGTCGGCGAAGGCCTGGCGGACCTTCGATGCCACCTCGCGCCGGGTCTCGGGGTCGGGGCCGTAGATCTCGGCCAGGAGCGTCGAGATGACGGGCGGGCCGGGCGGCGGCTCGACCACCTTGATCGACGTGCCCTCGGGCAGATCCAGCGCGGCAAGGCGCTGGCGCAGGTCGAGCGCGATCTCGTGGCTGGTGCGCTCGCGGTCGGTCTTGGGCAGGAGGTTCAGCTGCACCTCGCCCATCTCGGGGTTCTGGCGCAGGTAGTAGTGCCGCACGAGGCCGTTGAAATTGAAGGCGGCGGCCGTGCCGGCATGGGTCTGGGCCGAGGTCACCTCGGGCAGGTCCATCGCCATGCGGGCCGCGGCCTGCGCGATGGCATCTGTCGCCTCGACCGACGAGCCCTCGGGCAGGTCGATGACAATGGCGAGTTCCGACTTGTTGTCGAACGGCAGGAGCTTGACCGTCACGTCCTTGGTGTAGAGCAGGCCAAGCGAGCCGAAACTGAGGACGACCACCACCAGGATGAAGAGACCACTGACCAGCTTCGACGAGAGGATGGGACGGGCGACGGCGGCATAGGCGCGGCCCATGCGGCCACCGGGCGTGGCGTGGTCGTCGTGGTGGAGTTGGGCATTCCCGGCGATCTTCATCATCAGCCAGGGCGTGATGATGACGGCGACGAAGAACGAGAAGATCATTGCCGCCGAGGCGTTGGCCGGAATCGGGCTCATGTAGGGGCCCATCAGGCCGGACACGAACAGCATCGGCAGAAGGGCGACGACGACCGTCAGGGTGGCGACGATGGTCGGGTTGCCGACCTCGGCCACGGCGGCGACGGCGGCGCCGAAGCGGGACGATCCCTCCTTCTTCATCGCCCAGTGGCGGGCGATGTTCTCGATCACCACGATGGCGTCGTCGACCAGGATGCCGATCGAGAAGATCAGCGCGAAGAGCGACACGCGGTTCAGCGTGTAGCCCATGATCCACGATGCGAAGAGCGTCAGCAGGATCGTGACGGGGATCACGATGGCGACCACGATCGCCTCGCGCCAGCCGATCGAAAAGAAGACCAGCGCGACGATCGAGACGGTGGCGAGGCCGAGGTGGAAGAGAAGCTCGTTCGCCTTCTCGTTCGCCGTCTCGCCGTAGTCGCGGGTCACCTCGATATGGACCGAGTCGGGGATCAGCGATCCCTCCATCGCCTCGACGCGGTGCAGGATCTCCTCGGCGACGACGACGGCGTTGGCGCCCGCGCGCTTGGCGACGGCCAGCGTCACGGCCGGGCGGCGGACGATCTCGCCGTCCTCGCGGTGGAGCGTGGCGACATGTTGCTCGTCGAGGTCGGTGACGAAGGCGACGTCCGCGACGTCGCGGACATAGACGGTGCGGCCGTCACGGGTGGTCAGCTCGAGGTTGCCGATCTCTTCGGGCGTGGAAAGCGTGCCGCCGATGATCAGGCCGATCTGCTCGCCCTGATCGCGCATGGTGCCGCCGGGCGCAGCACTGTTCGCGCCCTGGATCTTGCCGGCGAGCTGTTGCAGCGTGACGCCATAGAGCGCCAGCTTCTCGGGGTCGGGCGCGACGCGCAGGGCCTCGTCGGTGGCGCCGATGATGTAGGTCAGGCCGACATCGTCGATCTGGGTCAGGCGGACATCGACCTCGCGCGCGATGCGGGTGAGGTCGGCCGCGGTAATCGCATCCTGGCCCTCGGCCGGGCTGAAGGTCAGCGTGACGATGGCGACGTCGTTGATGCCCCGGCCGACGACAAGGGGCTGGGGGATGCCGACGGGGATGCGCTCGATGTTGGCGAGGATCTTGTCGCGCACGCGAAGGATCGCGGTGTCGGCCGAGACGCCGACAACGAAGCGCGCGGTGACCATGACATGGTCGTCGCGCGTGTCCGAATAGACATGCTCGACATCGTCTATGCCCTTGACGATGGTCTCCAGCGGCTCGGTGATCAGCTTCAGCGCATCCTCGGCGCGCAGGCCGTCGGCCTGGACGTGGATATCGACGAGGGGGACCGAGATCTGCGGCTCCTCCTCGCGCGGGAGCGAGACGAGCGCGATGAGGCCGACCGCCAGCGCCGCCAGCAGGAAGAGCGGTGTCAGCGGCGAGAGCAGGAACGCCCGCGTCAGGTGTCCAGCGAGCCCGAGCGCGCCGGTGGGGTTGTGTCCGTCATTCATCGCCCAGCACCACCACGTCGCCGGCCTGAAGACCGGTGAGGATTTCGCGGTAGGGCGCGCCACCGTGGCTGACGCTGCCGCCGGGAACGACGGTGCGCCGGACCGGGCCGTCGGGGCCTTCGACCGTCACGAAGTCGAGCCCGCCGGCGCGGCTGAGCGCCGCCTCGGGCACGAGGATCGCCATCCGTTCGCCCACCGGCAGGCGGACCGGGAGGCGCTGGCCGACGAACCGGGCGTCAAGGCCCTCGACCTCGACATCGGCCTCGACCCGGCCGCCCTCGATCAAGGGATAGAGCTTCACCAGCGTGCCGGTCAGGCCGCCGGTGCCGATCTCGATCACGTCGCCTTCGCTGAGGTCGGTCGCATGCCGTTCGGGCACGGCCAGGCGCAGGAAGGCGCCGCCGCCGCCGATCTCGGCCAAGGCCTCGCCCGGACCGACGACCGAGCCGCGCGAGAGCGGGACGGAAAGCACGATCCCCTCGTCGGGGGCCAGCACCTCGCCCTCGTTGATCTGCTGCTCGACGACGAGGCGCTGGGCGTCGAGCGTCGAGATCTGGCCCTCGAGCACCGTTACCTGGGTCTGGAGCTGGTCGAACCTCTGCGTTGTGATGACGCCGCGCTCGATCAGCTGCTCGCCCCGCGCGAGGTCGGCACGCGCGGTTTCGAGCTGGGCGCGGACGGCGTCGAGCTGGGCGTCGAGCGCGTCGATCTGGAACTGCAGCTTGGTGTCGGTGATCACCGCGATGCGCTGGCCCGCGGTGACCCGGTCGCCCTCGGTCACCATCAGTTCGACCACCGTGCCGCCGATGCGGGCGCGTGCGGGAACCCGGTCGCGCGTCTCGACCTGGCCATAGACCGATTTCCACTCGGTGACCGGCTCGGGCGCGACGGTCAGCGTCTCAGCCGCCGCGGGCAGGGCGGCGGCGATGATGATCAGGGGCAGGAGGCGGCGCATGGTGACCTCGTGAACATATCTATTTTTCTATATATGTTCGAGCGTATCCCATTTGCAATGATCTGGCGCAACCCCCGAATCCGGGTGATCGACGGCGATTTCGCGGGATGTGGAGGTCAGAAGGCGGCGGCGGCGGCCGTCAGGATGGCATGTCCGCCGTCCCAAATCATCCGGAGCGCGACATAGACGATGATGAGAAGGCCGATCCAGCCGATCCAGCGGTGCCGTTGCAAGAGGCGCGCGATGAAGGTCGCGGCGACCGCCATCAGGAGGATCGACAGCGCCAGGCCGAAGGCCAGCACGACCGGATGCTCGTGCGCGGCCCCGGCGACGGCAAGCACGTTGTCGAGCGACATCGACACGTCGGCGACGACGATCTGTATGATCGCCTGGCGCAGCGTCTTGACGTGGCTCTCGGTCGCGCCCTCGCCGGATGCGGCGTGCGGATCGGGGTCGGGCGCCCTGAGCTCCTGGTACATCTTCCAGGAGACCCACATCAGCAGCAGGCCGCCGGCGAGCAAGAGGCCAACGATGTCGAGAAGCTGGACCGCCACCGAGGCGAAGCCGATGCGCAGCAGCGTCGCGGCCAGGATGCCGATCAGGATCGCCTTGCGGCGAAGCTCGGCCGGCAGGCCCGCTGCGGCGAGACCGATGACGACGGCATTGTCCCCTGCGAGCGTCAGGTCGATCAGCACGACCTGGAAAAAGGCACTGACGATTTCGGGGGAGAAGAGGTCGGACATCGCTGCCTGATCGGGGCCAGATGCCCCTCGGACGGGATTGCTACAGGGGCGGACGGGTGAGGGCAAGGGGAAGGGCCGGCGCCGTCGCAAGGCCGAGAAGCGCGCCCGCCACGGCCCCGGAAAGGCCGCCGGCGAGGGCGATGAGGGCGAGCGGCGCGCCGGCGGGAACCGCTGTCGCGGCAAGGAAGATCGGGGGCATGGCGAGGGCCCAGCCAAGGGCGCTGCGCAGGATCCAGCTGCGGGGGCGTATCGCCGGGCGGCCGGGGAGCGACTGGAGCGCCCCCATCAGGACGCCCATGACGGCCCCGAGCGCGGCGCCCCCGGCAAGGATCAGGGCCAGCGGCGGGTCCGGCGCGTCGGACGCGGGCGGACCGCCGAGGAGCGTCAGGCCATAGCCGAGCAGTGCGCCGGTCATCGTCATCGTGACCCAGCAGCCGGCGCAGATGCCCACCCGGCGCAGAAGCAGCGCCTGCGCGAGGCCGAGCGCCAGCCCCTCGCACGCGCCGGCCGCCAGGATCGCGGGCGCGGCCGGCACCAGGCCCCGGTCCGCGGCGGCATAGGCCGTCGCAACGAGCGCGATGCCGATCGCCTCGCCGAGGGTGCAGGACAGGATCCAGCGGGTCATGGCGCAGATGTAAGGCAGACACGCTTGTTCCGCGAGGGGACGCACGGGAATTGATCGCGGCCGTCAAGTTTGGCATAAATCCGCGCAGAAAACCCGGGCGTGCCGGCGGATCCAACCGCGGCCCCCCGAAAAGGGTGACGAGGCGGTGATGAGATACCTGATCCTGATGGCGGCGCTCGGCGCCGTTCCGACAGTGGCAAGCGCCGACGTGATCGCGCGCGCCTGCATGAGTTCGGGTCGCACGGCGGCGAACTCGCAGCTGTGCTCCTGCATCCAGCAGGCGGCCGACATGACGCTGTCGAACCGCGACCAGCGGCGGGCGGCGAAGTTCTTCCGCGATCCGCACGAGGCGCAGGAAGTGCGCCAGTCGGACCGCCGGACGGACGAGGAATTCTGGCTGCGTTACAAGAGTTTCGGCGAGACGGCCGAGGCCTTCTGCAGCGGCGGCTGACGGTTCCGCCCTTCCCGGGAGGGGGCTCTGCCCCGTCGGCGTCGCCGACTCGCCCGCGGTACTTGGAACTCCGCGAAGGATTGGACTGCGGAGGATGACCTTCCATGCCTGATTTTCCCGCCATCCTGATCCTGACCGGCGCCGGTATTTCCGCCGAAAGCGGGCTTGGCACGTTCCGTGACCGGGACGGGATCTGGGCCAGGTACGACCTGACGGAAGTGGCGACGCCAGAAGGGTTCGCCGCGGATCCGGCCAAGGTGCACGACTTCTACAACGCCCGCCGCGCCAATGCCGCCGGGGCCGAACCCAACGCGGCGCACAGGGCGCTGGCGCGGCTCGAGGCGGACTATCCGGGCGATGTCCTCGTCGTGACGCAGAATGTCGACGACCTGCACGAGCGGGCGGGAAGCCGAAACGTCATCCACATGCACGGCCAGCTGACCCGCGCGCTTTGCGCCGCCTGCGGGATCCGCTGGGACGCGCCGGCCGAGATGTTCCCCAAGGACGCCTGTCCGCGTTGCGGCGAACGGGCGACCCGGCCCGACATCGTCTGGTTCGGCGAGACCCCCTACGCCATGGCCGCGATCGGCGAGGCCCTGGCCGTGGCGCGCCTTTTCGCCGCCATCGGAACGTCCGGGCAGGTCTGGCCGGCCGCCGGCTTCGCCGAGGAGGCGCGGCGGCGGGGCGCGCATTGCGTCGAGCTGAACCTCGAACCCTCGGACATGGCGTCGGTCTTCCACGACCATCGCCAGGGCACGGCTGGCGAGACGGTCCCGGCCTGGGTTGCCGAGCTCCTCGCCCGTTGAACCGGCCCGTCGCGCATGTTACCGGCCGGGGATGGAGCTTCCCGACCTGCGGCCCGATTGCGAGCGTTGTGCGGCCCTGTGCTGCGTGGCCCTGTTCTTCGACAGGGGCGAGGCCTTCCCCGAGGACAAGGCGGCCGAGGAGCCGTGCCGCCAGCTGACGGCGGCCAACGGCTGTAGGGTCTATGCCGGCCGCGAAGACCACGGCTATCGCGGCTGCGTGCGCTATGATTGCCACGGCGCGGGCCAGCGGGTGACGCAGGAATTCTTCGGCGGGGCGAACTGGCGCGAGACGCCGGCGAAGCTGGGGCAGATGTCGGCGGCGTTCCGGGGGCTCGCGCGGCTCCACGAGCGGCTGGCGGTCCTTGTCGCGGCGGGCAAGCTGGCGCTCGCGCCGGCCGAGGAGGAGGCGCGGCAAGCCCTGGTCGCGCGGCTGGCCGCGGTCGATGACGCGGCGGCCGCGGCGCGGTTCCAGGGCGGGCCGGAGGACCGGGCGGTCGGCGCGTTCCTGGGGGCGCTGCGAGGCAGTGTCGGTGCGGGATGACGGCTAGCGGTTGCGCGGATGGCTTTTCGCCAGCCGCTCGTTGCCGCGCTTGTAGTTGCCGGTAAGGCGCGCCATTTCCTGCTGCCGGCCGGCGCCGTCCATCGTCTCCATGTCGTCGAGGAACGATTCGGCGCGGTCGCCCCGGAGGACGGTCGCGTGGCGGCCGTGATGGGTTATGACGACCTCGCCGCCTTTGCGTTCCTCCCAGTCGAAGCCGAGGTCGCTCATGCCATCGTCTTGGCCAGCGCGCGAAGTTCGAACTTCTGGATCTTGCCGGTCGAGGTCTTGGGAAGCTCGCGGAACACGACCTGCTTCGGTGTCTTGAACCCGGCCAGTCGCTCGCGGGTGAAGGCGATCAGCTCGGCCTCGGTCACCTCGGCGCCGTCCTTCAGCTCGACGAAGGCGCAGGGCACCTCGCCCCATTTCTCGTCGGGCTTGGCCACCACGGCGCAGAGCATCACGGCGGGATGGTGCATCAGCGCGCCCTCGACCTC
>JBNLCA010000242.1:0-3904 GCA_050303575.1 Paracoccaceae bacterium | reverse complement strand
GTTCCTGTTGCCGTTCCTGCTGCGCGGCCGGATGAGGAAGCCCGAACAGGCCGTGACCGACTGATGCCGACGCGGGTGCTGATCCCGACCGGGGCGCTGGGCCTCGGCTTTGACGAGGGGGCACTGAAGGTCGGGCTGGCCGCCGGGCCGGACATCATCGCGGTCGATGGCGGCTCGACGGACAGCGGGCCGGCATATCTGGGGACCGGCACGTCGAAATACTCGCGCGCGGCGACACGGGCGCAATGGAAGCGCCTGATGGAGGCGCGGGCCGAGGCGGGGGTGCCGCTGGCCGTCGGCACCGCCGGGACCTGCGGGACCGATGCGACGGTCGACTGGATGGCGGCGATCACGTCCGAGATCGCGGTCGAACTGGGCCAGAAGGTGAAGGTCGCGCGGCTCTATTCGTCGCAGTCGGCCGAGCGGGTCGCGGGCGCGATGGAAGAGGGCCGGGTGCGGCCGCTGGACCCGGCGCCGGAATTGGCGGCCGGCGACATGGGCGGGATGACCAACATCGTCGCGTTGGCCGGGGCCGAGCAGATCGGCGCGGCGCTGGCGACCGGGGCGGACATCGTGATCGCCGGACGGACGACCGACACGGCGACCATCGCGGCCCTGCCGCTGATGCGCGGCGAGCATGCCGGGGCGGCCTGGCATGGCGCGAAGATCGGCGAGTGCGGATCCTATTGCACGACGCACCCGACCTCGGGCGTGGTGCTGATCGACTTCGACAGCGAAGGCTTCACCGTCACGCCGGGCCTGCCCTCGGCGCGCTGCACGCCGCGGTCGGTGGCGGCGCACATGCTCTACGAGAATTCCGACCCGTTCCTGCTCTACGAGCCGGGCGGGCATCTCGACGTGACCGGCGCGGACTATGCGCAGCTCGACGAGCGAAGGGTGCGGGTGACCGGCTCGAAATGGGTGACGGGCCCGGACTACACGGTCAAGCTGGAAGGGGCGCGGCTGGCGGGCTACCAGTCGACTGTTCTGGTGACGCTGCGCGAGCCGCGCTACGTCGAGAATGCCGAGGCCTGGGTGGCGCGGTTGTCGGCGTTCCTTGCCGGAGAGATCGAGAGCCGGATGGGTCTTGGCACCGGCGACTATCACCTCGATTTCCGCATCATCGGCAAGTCGGCGACTCTGGGTCCGCTGGAAGTGTCGGCGGGCGCGCCGGTCGAGGTCGGCGTGATGGCCATCGTCACCGCGCCGACGCAGGAGCGGGCGTCCGAGATCGCAAAGCTCGCGAACCCGTATCTTCTGCACTATCCGCTGACCGACGACGAGCCGCAGGCCACCTTCGCCTTTCCGTTCTCGCCGGCCGACTGGGCGCGCGGGGCGCTCTACGAGTTCGCGCTGAACCATGTGATGGTGCTGACGGACCCGATGGAGGCGTTCCGGCTCGAAGTGTCGGAGGTCGGTTAGCGCAATGGCGAAACTGTCGGAGATTGCGGACCGGCTGAGGGCGAAGAACGCGGGGCCGTTCTGGCTGACGATCGACATCTTCTGCCCGGACGCGGCGGCCTACGAGCGGGTCGCGGCGGGGTTGAGGACCGAGGTGGTCGCGAAGCTTTACGGTGCCGCCCCCGGGGCGCTGAAGCGGTTCGACATTCCGTCCCTGAACGTCGTCAAGTTCTCGATGCCGCGGCCCACGGTGCAGGGCAGCCGCGAGGACCGGGACATGCATGCCTCGCAATGGGCGTGGCTGCTGAACGACGTGGAGATCGGATGATCTACGGCGCGCACGACGCGGTGGGGCTGGCCGCGTTGGTCGCGTCAGGCGAGGTGACGGCGGCCGAGCTTCTGGACGAGGCGCTGGCCCGGGTCGAGGCGCTGAACCCGGCGTTGAACGCGGTGGTGAACTTGCGCGAGGACGTGGCGCGGGCGGCGCTTTCAGCGCTGCCCGAGGGGCCGCTCAGGGGCGTGCCGTTCCTGTTGAAGGACCTCGGGGCGGAGGCGGTGGATTTCCCCTCGCACAATGGCTCGCGGTTGCTGGCAGGCACGCGGTACCGCCACGACAGCGCGATCTGGGAGAGGATCCGGGCGACCGGCGTGGTGTGCTTCGGGCGGACGACGGCGCCCGAGTTCGGCGTCGGGCCGGCGACCGAGGCGGCGGTCTATGGCGGGCCGACGCGGAACCCGTGGGACCTGGGCCGCACGCCCGGCGGATCGTCGGGCGGCGCGGGGGCGGCGGTGGCGGCGGGGATCGTGCCCGCGGCGCACGGCTCGGACGGCGGCGGGTCGGTGAGGATCCCGGCCTCGAACTGCGGGCTCTTCGGCTTCAATGCGACGCGGGCGCGGTTTCCGGACGGGCCTTTCGCCGGCGAGGGCTGGGCGGGCATGGCGATCGACGGGTTTCTCACGAGGTCGGTGCGGGACGCAGCGGTGCTGATGGATGCCTGCGCCGGACCGGACCTGGGCGCGCCCTACGTGGCGCCTGCGCTTGGCGTGGGGTATGCGGCGGCAATGGCGCGCCCGCCGGAGCGGCTGCGCGTCGGCCTTTGCGCGACGACGTTCGCCGGGGCGGAGGTCCATCCCGAGTGCCGGGCAGCGGCCGAGGGGGCCGGGCGGCTTCTGGAGGAACTGGGCCACCACGTCGAGGAGGCGCGGCCGGCGGCCGATCACCTCGGCATGATGCGGGCCTGGACCAAGATCGTCGCCTGCGGAACGGCGCTGACGGTGCGGTCGGCGCTGAAGGGGCGGGCGCCGGGGCCGGACGACATCGAGGGCGTGGCGCGTGGCGCGGTCGCCTATGCCGCGACGGTGAGCGGGGCGGATTACCTCGAGGCGGTCAACAAGGTCCATGCCTACGGGCGCGAGATGGCGGCCTACTTCACGCGCTACGACATGCTGGTCTCGCCCACGCTGGCCGAACCGCCAGCCGAGATCGGGCGGTTCGCGCACGCGACCGAGGATTATGTCGATTACCGGATGGGGCCGGGGCGGGTTTTTGACTATTCGCCCTTCTGCGCGCCGTTCAACGCGTCAGGCCAGCCGGCGGCATCGCTTCCGCTGCACTGGACGGCGGACGGGCTGCCCGTCGGCGTGCAGATCGCGGCGGCCTTTGGCGACGACGAGCGGCTGATCGCGCTCTGCCGCCAGATCGAGCAGGCGCGCCCATGGTTCGGGCGGCGGCCGGCGATGGCGCTCTGACCGCGCCGGCTGTTCGGCCGGAAGTTGAGCGCCCGCTCAAAGGCCTTGCAATCCCGGCGCGGCCCAGCGCAGCATGGGGAAAACGACAACGGGGAGACGGACGTGACCGACGCTGCGGCGGTGGAAGCACGTAATGTTGTCAAGCTGTTCGGGGCTGGCGAGAGCGCGCTGAGGGCGCTGGACGACGTGTCGGTGGAGATCCGCAAGGGCGAGTTCTTCACCCTGCTGGGACCGTCCGGCTGCGGGAAGACCACGCTTCTGCGCTGCATCGCCGGGTTCGAGACGCCGACGTCCGGAGACATCCTTCTGTCGGGCCGGGACATCACGAGCGAGCCGCCGAACCGCCGGCCGGTCAACACGGTCTTCCAGTCCTATGCGCTGTTTCCGCATCTTTCGGTCGCCCAGAACATCGGGTTCGGGCTGGAAATGTTGGGAAAGTCCAAGGCCGAGGTCGCTGAGCGCGCGGCGCGGATGCTGGCGCTGGTCAAGCTGGAAGCGTTTGCCGATCGCAAGCCCCAGCAGCTTTCCGGAGGCCAGCAGCAGCGCGTGGCGCTGGCCCGGGCGCTGGCGCCGGCTCCGGAGGTGCTGCTGCTGGACGAGCCTTTGTCGGCGCTCGATCTGAAGCTCAGGAAGGAGATGCAGAGCGAGCTGAAGCGGCTGCAGCTTGAGACCGGGATCACCTTCGTCTTCGTCACCCACGACCAGGAAGAGGCGCTGACGATGTCGGACCGGATCGGGGTGATGAGCGCGGGCA
>JBNLCA010000241.1:0-3350 GCA_050303575.1 Paracoccaceae bacterium | reverse complement strand
ATGCCCCAGTTCGTCGAATAGCCGAAGTGATCATACGAAAAGAGGATCTGGCTGTGGCTCGGGTCGAACGCATAGGTCTCGGGCGCGGCGAGCACGGGTCCGGTCATCGCGGCGAAGGCCAGGGGAAGGATCAGTCGCATCAATTTGTCCTTTGGGTTTGGGTTGCGCTCTCTTAACGCCTCACGTCCCGGGTTCATTCCCGTGCCGCCGCTCACGCCCTGTTTGGCCGCGCACATCACGTTGGCGTGGGCGATTCCTCAGGCATCCCAGCGGTTTGCGGCCATCAGGCCCCGGTGCGGGACCTCGACATGGTCATCGCGTCGCTGCCGCCCGGCGCCCGATGACGAGGCTTGCAACGCCGCGCGCCTTGTGTATAAGGCCGCATCCTTTCCGCAACTCACGTGAACCGGCGCAGCCTCTCGTGGACGGGCCGCGGAAAGGCCGGATGGCCCGCCCTATGAAATGCGCCCGAGACAGAAACGGAGTGCACATGCCGCTTTACGAGCATGTCTTCATCGCGCGTCAGGACCTGTCCAACGCGCAGGCCGAAGGGCTGATCGAACACTTCTCGACCGTACTCAAGGACAACGGCGGCAACGTCGTCGAGCACGAGTACTGGGGCGTGAAGACCATGGCCTACAAGATCAACAAAAACCGCAAGGGTCACTACGCCTTCCTGAAATCCGACGCGCCCTCGGCGGCCGTGCTCGAGATGGAACGCCTGATGCGGCTGCACGACGACGTCATGCGCGTCCTGACCATCAAGGTCGACGCCCACGAGGACGGCCCGTCGGTGCAGATGCAGCGCCGCGACGACCGTGACGATCGCGGTGACCGGGGCGATCGCGGCGACCGCGGCGACCGCCCGCGCCGCCAGCGTGAAGACGCGTAAGGAAAGGATCTCAGACCATGGCTACCAAACCGTTTTTCCGTCGCCGCAAGGTTTGCCCCTTCTCCGGCGAGAACGCGCCCAAGATCGACTACAAGGACGTCCGTCTTCTGCAGCGTTACATCTCCGAGCGCGGCAAGATCGTGCCGTCGCGCATCACCGCCGTCTCGGCCAAGAAGCAGCGTGAACTCGCCCAGGCGATCAAGCGTGCCCGCTTCCTGGCCTTGCTCCCCTACGCCGTGAAGTAAGGAGCCGGACCCATGCAAGTCATCCTACTGGAACGCGTGGCCAAGCTTGGCCAGATGGGCGAAGTCGTCAAAGTCAAGGACGGCTACGCGCGCAACTTCCTCCTGCCGCAGGGCAAGGCGCTGCGCGCCAACGAGGCCAACATCGCCAGCTTCGAGAACCGCAAGTCGCAGCTCGAGGCGACCAACCTCGAGACCCGCAAGGAAGCTGAATCGCTGGGCGCCAAGCTCGACGGCCAGACCTTCATCGTCCTGCGCTCGGCCTCGGATGCCGGCGCGCTCTACGGCTCGGTGACCACCCGCGACGCGGCGGACGCCGCGACCGAAGCGGGCTTCACCGTCGACAAGAAGCAGGTCGCGCTCGACCGTCCGATCAAGGAACTGGGCCTGCACCCGGTGACCGTGTCGCTGCACCCCGAGGTCGAGGTGAAGATCACGCTCAACGTCGCCCGGTCGAACGAGGAAGCCGAGCTCCAGGCCCAGGGCAAGTCGATCCAGGAACTCGCGGCCGAGGAAGAAGCCGCGGCCGAGTTCGAGATCCAGGAACTGTTCGACGATATCGGCGGCGCCGCGGGCGACGACGATCTCGGCCCGGTTTCGACGCCCGAGAACTGAGTTCCCGGCAAAAGTCCAACGGAAGCCGCGCCTTCGGGCGCGGTTTTTGTTTTTTACCACGTTTCGCGGCAGCTTCGCCTTGAGGCCGCGCCGGGTCTCGACGCCTAGCTCAGCCCCGCCAATCCCTCCGCCGTCTCCGGCATCCGCCTGAGGCTCGCCCCGATCCGCTCGCGCCAGCGGGGACCGCGGCCCAGCGCGTCGGCATAGGCTTCGGCGAGCTCGTCCGGCCGGTCCTCGGCCAGGACCGCCACCAGGAACGCCGCCTGCGCCCGGTCCTTGCGCGACTTGAGCTGCTCCGGCCCGCCCTTCCGCCGGTCCGCCACGATCAGCTTGTGGATCGCGTAGCGCTCGGGCCGGGGAACCTGCACCAGCACGCCCGAGCGATAGAGAGCCACCGCCGGGATCGGGTCGGCGATCAGGAAATTCAGATAGTTGAGCCCCTGCGCCGAGACGCCGAGTGCCGGCAGCGGCTTGACGCTTTCGTCCCCGAAGGCGGGCGTCAGGAATTCGACCATCGCCTCGCCCCGCGACTGGCGCCAGCGCCAGACCTGCCGGTCCGTCACGCCCGGCACCGGGTCGAACCTCAGGGCCGAAAGGATCTCGCCCGGCGTCTCCTCGACCCGGTCCTCGAGCGCCACAGCCAGGCGCTCGAAGCTCGCCACGTCGATGTCGCCGGTCTGCGCCAGTTCCTCGTAGTCCATCCGCACGCCCAGCTCGCCCTGGTAGAGCCCGTAGGCCGAGGTGCCGACCAGCGTGCCGCCCAGCCGGAACACCCCGGCCCGGGCGAAGGCAAGCAGCATCGAGCCGGTCTCGCGGTCGGTCGAGATGAAGCCCTCGGCCCTCAGCGTCCGGGTCAGCCGCGTCATGCGGCTGCGCCGGTCCTCGGCCTCGGCCCGCAGCGCCTCGGCCCGTTCGAGGCGGGCGCGCAGCTCGGGTCGGTCTTCGCCCAGGTAACGGCTTTTCATCTCGGTCCCGATGCGGAACCGCTCGTAGAGATAGGTCCGCCCGTTCCGCCGGCGCTCCTCGATCGTGCCGATCAGCCCCGCCGCCCGCTCGTCGAGATGCAGGCGCAGCAGGTCCTGGTAGGCCACGACGGCGGGTCGGCTGTGGGTCTGGATCTGCATCATGCGCCCTTGTGTGCAGCAGGAAACTGTTTGATACACACGAACCGTGTGTGCAGCAAGAAATTATTTGATGCACACGCCTCGCGGCTGTTCGCCCTTGACCCTGCGGCTGCATCTGCCAAACCTCCGCCGGATCGCACCAAGGGGGCCAAGGTGAAGAAAATCCTGACTTATCTCGTGGTGTTCGTGGTCGGCATCGCCGGCTTCGTCGGCATGAAATACTACGCCTACGTCACCAACACCGAGAGCCCCTATGACGAGGTCGGGATCGAACTCAACCTCATGATGCCGGGCCCGATCCGGGACTGGGGCTGCGGGAAACTGAAGGAAACCTTTGGGACGACGGCCCTGCCGCCCGCCGGCTGCCAGTCGGAGGCGACACCGGGCGCCTGGCGCTGATTACCAGCCCAGCGCCTTGCGCATCATGTTGGCCGCGACCAGCATCAGGAAAAGCGCAAAGACCCGCTTCAGCGGCCC
>JBNLCA010000240.1:0-5090 GCA_050303575.1 Paracoccaceae bacterium | reverse complement strand
TAGCGCAAGGTCCGCGGCGTCACGTCGAACCGCGCGCACATTTCCTTGAAGGTCAAACGCGTATCCGGCATTCGCTCCTCCTGTTTACGTAGAGTAACGCGGGACGCGCGGATGTAAATGCCGCCGCCTCGGGCCTTGCAGGCGGGCGCCGGGCAGAGAATAACGGGCGCCGGAGGGACCATGTCGGCCGACAAGTCAGCCATAGCGCGCCAGTTCATCGAGGCGATCCCGCATGCGCGGGCGCTGGCGATGAATCTGGTCGAGATCGGCGACGGCTTTGCCGAGATCGCGATGCCGTGGGACGCGCGGCTGGTCGGCGACCCGGCCACCGGGGTGATTGCCGGCGGCGCGGTCTCGGTCCTGATGGACACCTGCGGCGGGGCGGCGGTGATGAGCCATCCCGAGGCGCCGGGCGGGACGGCAACGCTGGATCTCAGGATCGACTACATGCGCCCGGCGACGCCCGGACAGGCGATCACCGCGCGGGCCGAGGTCTACCACATGACCCGCACCGTCGCCTTCGTCCGCGCCACCGCGATGGACGAGGATCGCGCCCGGCCCGTCGCCACCGCGACCGGTGCCTTCACCGTGGAAAGGCCGCGCGGATGAGGCCGAAGCCCGAACCGGTCCAGGTCATCAAGGAACGCCGCGACGCGGTCCTTGGCGCACTGGTCGGCGGCGTGCCCTACATACGGTTCCTGGGCATCCGCTTCGACCGGCGCGGCGACGAGCTGACTGCGATCCTGCCGTTCGACGAGATGCTGATCGGCAACCCGATGCTCCCGGCGCTCCACGGCGGGGTGACGGCGGCCTTCATGGAGGTCGCGGCGGTGATCGAGCTGGGCTGGTCGATCCTGTGGGAAGGTATGGAGGCGGGCCAGATCGATCCCAAGGCGCTGACGCCCGACGCGATGCCGCGCCTGCCCAAGACCATCGATTTCACCGTCGATTACCTGCGGTCGGGCCTGCCGCGCGACGCCTATGCGCGGGCACGGGTGAACCGCTCGGGCCGGCGCTATGCGAGCGTGCATGTCGAGGCCTGGCAGGACAACCGCGCCCGGCTCTTCGCTCAGGCGACGGCGCATTTCCTGATGCCAGCGCGGGAATGACCGAAGTCACGCACCGGCGGGTCCTGAGGATCGCGCTCCCCATCGTGCTGTCGAACGCAACTGTGCCGATCCTGGGCGCGGTCGATACCGGCGTCGTCGGCCAGCTGGGCGAGGCCGCGCCGATCGGGGCGGTGGGTCTGGGCGCGGTGATCCTGATGACCTTCTACTGGGTCTTCGGCTTCCTGAGGATGGGCACCTCGGGACTTGTCGCGCAGGCCAAGGGCCGGGGCGACATTCCCGAGACCGGGGCCATCCTGATGCGGGCGCTGATGATCGGCGCGGTCGCCGGGCTTGTCCTGGTCGCCGGGCAGGCGCTGATCTTCCTGCTTGCCTTCTGGGCGGCGCCGGCCTCGGCCGAGGTCGAGGCGCTGACCCGGACGTACCTTTCGATCCGCATCTGGGGCGCGCCCGCCACCATCGCGCTTTATGCCGTGACGGGCTGGCTGATCGCCGTCGAGCGGACCCGGGGCGTCCTTGTCCTGCAGCTCTGGATGAACGGGCTGAACATCGCGCTCGACCTGTGGTTCGTTCTGGGACTGGGCTGGGGCGTCGAGGGCGTCGCCGTTGCCACGCTGATCGCCGAATGGACCGGTCTGGCGCTGGGCCTATGGCTCTGCCGCGGCGCCTTCGCCGGGGACCAGTGGCGCGACTGGGCGCGGGTTTTCGACCGGGCGCGGATCAAGCGGATGATGAGCGTGAACGGCGACATCATGATCCGCTCGATCGTGCTTCAGGGCTCGTTCACCACCTTCCTCTTCCTCGGCTCCGATCTGGGCGACGTGACGCTGGCGGCAAACCAGGTGCTTTTGCAGTTCCTCGAGATCACCGCCTACGCGCTCGACGGCTTCGCCTTCGCGGCGGAGGCCATGGTCGGATCGGCCGTCGGCGCCGGGGCGCGGGCCGAGGTGCGCCGGGCCAGCGTCCTTTCGTCGCAGTGGGGCGTCGGCGGGTCCGTCGCGCTGGGCCTGGCCTTCTGGCTGGCCGGGCCACTGATCATCGACTGGATGGCGACCGCGCCCGAGGTCCGCGTCGCGGCGCGCGAATACCTGATCTGGGCCGCCATCGCGCCGGCGATCGGGATCGCCAGCTGGATGTTCGACGGCATATATATAGGGGCCACGTGGACCCGAGAGATGCGCAACGCGATGCTTCAGTCAGTCGCCGTCTATGTCGCCGCGCTGGCAATCCTGGTGCCCGCTTTCGGCAATCACGGCCTGTGGCTGTCGCTCATGATCCTGAACATCGCGCGGGGGCTGACGCTGGGTCTGCGCTACCCGCGGCTCGAGCGTTCGGTCGGAACCTGACGTCACCGCGGCCGCCATGTGGCGGAGTTGCCATGCTTTTGCCGATTCCCTGTGGTCTGCCGTCCGCGGGGTAGGGTTCGAGGGTTTTGACATGAGCGATCTGGCCGCCTTCTGGGATGGCATCGCCGACAGGTACGTCGCCAAGCCGGTTGCCGACCAGGCGGCCTACGCGTTCACGCTGGAGCGGACACGGGCGCATCTGCGTCCCGAGGACAGGGCGCTGGAACTGGGCGCGGGTAGCGGCGCGACGGCACTGGCGCTGGCGCCTTCTGTCAAGCACATCACCGCGACGGACGTCTCGACCCGGATGATCGAGCTTGGCCGCGACCGGGCACGGGCCGAGGGGGTGAAGAACGTCGATTTCGCCATCGCCGAGGCGCTCGAGGCGCCGGGGCTGGCGGGCGGCTACGACGTGATCCTGGCCTACAACCTGCTGCACCTCGTGCCCGATCTTGGCAAGACGCTGGCCTTCGCGCACCGCAACCTGAAGACCGGCGGGCGGTTCATCTCGAAGACGCGCTGCCGGCCGGGGATCGTGCGGCATCTGTTGACGTCAGCGGTCGTCGGCGTGATGCGGGCGCTGGGCAAGGCGCCGTTCGTGCGGTTCATGACGGTCGAGGAACTCGATGCGGCGATCGAGGCCGCCGGGTTCAAGATCGTCGAGACCTTTGACCGGCCGAAAAGCCCGCCGGCGCATTTCGTCGTCGCCGAGAAGGTGCGCGAACTGCCGTCCGAGCGGCGGGTGATCCGGTAACGGACCGGGCCGGCCCTCACCCAGGATGGCGTTGCTCGGTCTGATAAATCTATTTCAGCCAGTCGTTCAAAGCCACCGCACGCGGTCGGTTCCGACCGCCTCGGCCACCGACCCGAACCCGTCGCGGGCCAGAAGCGCGTCGAGCTCGCGGGCGATCCGGGCGGCGAGCGAGATACCCTCGAACACCATCGCGGTATAGAGCTGAACCGCCGAAGCGCCGGCGCGGATCTTGATATAGGCGTCCTCGGCCGACGAGATGCCGCCGACGCCGATCAGCGGAATCTGCCCCGCCGTCAGGGTCGAGAGACGGGCAAGGATGCGGGTCGACTTCTCGAAGAGCGGCACGCCGGATAGGCCGCCCTGTTCCTTGTAGTGCGGACTTCGCAGCCCGTCGCGCGACAGCGTCGTGTTGGTCGCGATCACCGCGTCGATGCCGGAGGCCAGTGCAACCTCGGCGATGTCGGAAAGGTCGGCGTGGGTGAGGTCGGGCGCGATCTTCAGGAAGACCGGGATCGGTTGGGCAAGCGCCGCGCGCGCCTCCATGACGCCCGCCAGAAGCGCGGAGAGGGCCGCCTTGCCCTGGAGGTCGCGCAGCCGCTCGGTGTTGGGCGATGAGACGTTGACCGTCGCGAAATCCGAATGCGCGCCGCAGGTGGCAAGGACCTTCGCGAAGTCGGCCGATCTGTCGTCGGAGGTCTTGTTGGCGCCAAGGTTGATGCCGACCGGAATGCCCTCGGGCCGGGACGCAAGACGGGCGGCGATCGCCTCGGCGCCCTCGTTGTTGAATCCGAAGCGGTTGATCGCGGCGCGGTCCTCGGTCAGCCGGAAGAGGCGCGGCCTGGGATTGCCCGGCTGCGGCACGGGCGTCGCCGCGCCGACCTCGAGGAAACCGAAGCCCGACTGCATCAGGGGCGCCAGCGCCACCGCGTTCTTGTCGAAACCGGCGGCCAGCCCGACCGGGTTGGGCAGCGCCAGACCCGCCACCACGGTTGCCAGCCGCCCGGAGGTGACCGGGCCGGGCTTCGGCGTCAACCCCGCCTGCAGCGCTTTCAGCGCAAGCCCATGTGCCGTCTCGGGGTCGATCCGGTTGAGCGCTGCCAGGCCCAGCCGTTCGAGGCTCACACCACGCCCTCGGGGAAGATGTGGCCCGACGCGCCAAGGGGCAGCGACTTGTCCCAGACGACGTCGGCCATTCGCAGCGGCCGGTAGAGATGCGGAAAGAGCGCGCCACCGCGCGACGGCTCCCACCTCAGCTCGGCGCCAAGGCCGGTGGCCTCGACCGCGACGAGGACGAGATCGCTTTCCTCGGCGAAATGTTTCGCGGCGGTCTCGGCGACCTGGGTCGCGGTCGACAGGTGAATGAAACCGTCCGCCAGATCGACCGGCGCGCCCAGCGTCTCGCCCCGGGCGACGAGGGTGTCCCATTCCGGGCGGCGGAAGATCTTGAAGATCAGCATGGCCGTCCTCATGCCCGGCCCGCGACGCTGGGTCAAGCGGTGAGACGGGCTTTGACTCCCCCGCCAACCGGGGCCAGACTTCGGCCAGAAAAGAATCCTGACAGGGGGTAATTGTCATGTACGCCAGACTTTTGACCGGGGCGGCTTTCCTCGCGCTTTCCGCCGGCGCCGCGTCGGCCGACTATTCGCTGACCATCCTGCACACCAACGACTTCCACGCCCGGTTCGAGCCGATCTCGAAGTATGACGGGCCCTGCTCGGCCGAGGACAACACCGCGGGCGAGGGCTTCGGCGGCTCGGGACGCCTCGTCACCGCGATCGAGGAGGCGAAGGCGCGCTCGAACAACTGGATTCTCGTCGACGGCGGCGACCAGTTCCAGGGCACGCTCTTCTACACCTACTACAAGGGCGCGGTCTCGGCCGAGATGATGAACAAGATGGGCTACACGGCGATGACCGTGGGCAA
>JBNLCA010000239.1:0-4164 GCA_050303575.1 Paracoccaceae bacterium | reverse complement strand
ATCCCCAGCGCGCCGGCCCAGTCCTCCCATTTCATCCGGTGCGCGGGCGCGATCGGCCGCATCGCGACCCAGGGCGTCCGCAAGGCATCCGCCACGATCGCGCCGTGCATCGCCTCGGTCACCACGACCGACGCGCCGCGGATGGTGGCGAGGAGATCGTCGACGTCGCCGGTCGGATCGAGATAGGTGATCCCGGCCAGCCGGCAGACCTCGGCCCAGTTGCCGCGCTCGACCGAATCGAAATGCGGCATGAAGGCCGCGCCAACCCCCGGCCTCGGCGCCGGCAGCGGCGTCTCGCGCAGAAGGATCGCTGCATCGCCCACCGCGAGCGACGGGTCGATGTCGAGCACCTCGGCCGTCCTCGGGCCGCGCACGAAGAGGATCTCCCAATTGCCGTCGTGGACATCCGGCGGCGTGGCATAGCCCCAGCCCGAACCCGCGACGATCTTCCTCGGCGCCTTGGGATGCGTGTCGAAAAGGATCGAGCCGATACCGAGAAAAAGCTCGTCCTCTTCCCCGTCGAAGAAGTCCCGCGGCAGCAGGTGACGCCACATCGTCAGGTTCAGCTCGTCGCCGAAGTTCGGTTTCTGCGCCCGGTAGAAATAGAGCTTCATCCCCGTACCTTCCTTGCCTTGAGACGTTTCACGATCGACCAGATGCGCGGCCCGCCGAGGACCAGCGCCGCCGCGATGTAGACCAGCGCGCCGGTCAAGATCTCGATGACCAGAGCGTGGTCGCGCACGGCGATCACCGCCCAGCCCATCAGCGCCGACGCGGCGACGGGCACGGCGAGATTGCGCAGGTACGCGATGAGACCGAGCTCAAGCAGCCGCAGCGCCATTCCGACCGAGACAGGCCAGAGCGCCACGGTCTTGATCGCGATACCGATCAGGACCGCGTCGAGACCCCAGGGCATCAGCGCCACGATGAGCGGCAGGTTCGCCAGTTGCACGACGAGCTGGTACCAGAACCATCCCCCCGCATGCCCCTGGCTGGTCAGAAGCGAGCCCTGCACCACGCCGACCGACGCGACGAGGCCGATGACCGAGAAGGCTTGGACCGGCACCACCGCCTCGGCCCATTGCGCGCCGAAGATCGCCGGGATCGCCTCGCCTGCCACCAGGATCAGCCCGACGAAGATCGGGAAGGCGGCAAGCGACGAGCCGAAGGCGGCGATCAGGAAGGCCTCGCGGACCTTCTCCCTTTCGGCCTGCATCGATGACAGGAGCGAATGCGAGACCGCGCCGAAGGCGCCCGAGATCAGGCCGGTCAGCATCTGGAACAGTCGGTTGGCGAAGTTGAAGAGGCCTGCGACCGCCGCACCGCCAAGCGCGCCCACGAGAAGCTGGTCGACGCGCAGGACATTCAGCGCGCGGGTGCCGCTTGCGAAGACACCGTAGCGGGCAAGGTCCCGGAAGGCGCCAAGGCTGACGCCGAATCCCGGCCGCCAGCCCGAGGCCGCCATGACCACGATGGCCGCGACCGCGACATTGGCGACCTGCGCGAAGGCGAGCGACCAAAAGCCGAAGCCGGCAACGAGGAGCGCCAGGCACACGACCGCAGCGGCAAGGTTCGCGGCGGCGGTCCGCATGGCGATGGCACGGAACTTCATCGCGCGCACGATCACGGCGGTCGGGGCGACGGCCAGCATCTCGAAGCCGACCTTGATGCCGATCAGCGGCAGAAGCGCAGCCACCGCCGGCTCGCCGAGCCAGCCGGCGACCGGGTCCGCCAGCGCAAGGAGCGCGAGGAAGAGAAGTCCGGCCGCCAGAAGGCAAAGCCAGAAGACGGTGTCGAGATGCCGCTTGCCGATCTCGCGACGCTGCACCAGCGCCTCGCCGAAGGCCGCGGGTGCCACCGCGCTCGCGATGGTGACGACGCTGGTTGCCAGCGCGACGAGGCCGAACTCCTTCGGCCCCAGGTAGCGCGAGCTGACATAGAAAAGCGCCGCCGTCGCGACCGTGCCGACCAGCGTGTTCACCGCCGACCAGGCCGCGCCGCCGACCGAGGCGCGCGCGCGGTTCCGCGGCGGCCGGTAGACAGCCGCCGGGGCGATGTCGGCTGGGGCGGCCATGTTCAGCGCGAGCCGCGCGCCATGACAACGGCCGGTATGGTCCGCGCAATGATCCCGATGTCCGAGGCGAAGCTCCAGTGCGCAACGTAGTAGCGGTCCATCAGCACGCGCCGCTCGTAGCTGACGTCGCTGCGGCCCGACACTTGCCACAGGCCGGTAAGGCCGGGCCGGGTCCTCAGATAGTGCGCCGCCGAATGGCGATAGCGGGCCAGCTCGGCTTCGGTCACCGGGCGGGGACCGACGACGCTCATGTCACCGAGGAAGATATTCAGCAGTTGCGGCAGTTCGTCGACCGAGAGGGCGCGAAGGACACGGCCCAGCCGGGTTACGCGCGGATCGTCGGCAAGCTTCTGCGTCGCCTCCCACTCCTTTCGCGCGGACGGGTTGTCGCGCAGGTGTCGGGCCAGCACCGCGTCGCCGTCGGTCACCATCGAGCGGAACTTCCAGCAGCGGAACTTGCGCCCGTCGTGGCCGATGCGGGTGTGGCCGAAGAGCGCCGGGCCGGGGCTCGTCGTCCGTATCATCAGCGCGACACCCAGCATCAGGGGCGCCAGAAGCAGAAGTGCCAGGCCGCTCGATGTCACGTCGAAGCCGCGCTTGAGGACACCGCCCAGCGCCGGGGTGCCGCGCGCGACGCGCGGTTTCGAACGGCGCAGACCGACATCGGGAACGGTCGGGACGAAAGTATCGGGCATGAGCTCCCCCGGTAACGGAATGGAAAGGACGCTCGAACATGGTGACTCGGAAATGAAGGAAGGAAAGGGCCCTCGCTGCACTGCGGCGAACCGTTGCCCATCTGGCAACAAAACAGCGGGAAAATGTCGGCAGTTTCAAGCCGATGCACAGAAACTGGGCGGCAGTGATCCCGCAATCGGCGAAGCTGAGCCGATTGCACACGCGCCGCGCGAATCGGGCCGGAGATGACAACCGTTGTCACAGTTGCTACCCACGCCCCAGATGTACGAGGAAGGACGACCCGAGTGATCCAGGTGGAAGAGACGGCGCTGCCCGGCGTGAAGCTGATCGTGCCCCGACGGTTCGGCGACAACCGGGGTTTCTTCGCCGAAACCTACAGCGCCCGGCGCTACGCCGAGGCCGGGATCGGCGATGAGTTCGTGCAGGACAACCATTCGGTCTCGTCCAGGCGCGGCACCGTGCGGGGCCTGCATTTTCAGGCGCCGCCGCACGCCCAGGCCAAGCTGGTGCGCTGCGGGCGCGGACGGTTTCTCGACGTCGCGGTCGATATCCGCAAGGGCTCGCCACATTATGGGGGCTGGGTCTCGGCCGAACTCACCGAGGAGAACGGCCATCAGCTCTACGTGCCGAAAGGCTTCCTGCACGGCTTCGTCACGCTCGAGGAGAGGACCGAGATCGTCTACAAGTGCTCGGACTACTACGACGCCGCGGCGGACGGCGCGGTACGCTTCGACGATCCGGCGATCGGCATAGACTGGGGCATCGACGTCTCGGCGGCCGAGCTTTCGGCCAGGGACGCGGCGGCGCCGCTTCTCGCCGATTTGGACAATCCCTTCCGCTACGAGGACGCGGCATGAAGATTCTGGTCACCGGCGGCGCGGGCTTCATCGGATCGGCCGTGGTGCGCCATGCCATCCGGCAGGGGCACAGCATCGTCAACCTCGACGCGCTGACCTACGCGGCGAACCTTGCCAATGTCGCACCGGTGTCGAACAGCCCGGCCTACGCCTTCGAGAAGGCCGATATCCGCGACCGCGCCGCGCTCGACCGGATCTTCGCGGCGCATCGTCCGGACGCGGTGATGCATCTCGCTGCGGAAAGCCATGTCGACCGTTCGATCGACGGGCCGGCCGCCTTCATCGAGACGAACCTCACCGGCACCTTCAACATGCTCGAGGCCGCCCGCGCCCACTGGGCGCGCGAGGGCCGGCCCGACAGCTTCCGCTTCCACCACATCTCGACCGACGAGGTCTTCGGCACGCTCGGCGACGAGGGCCGCTTCACGGAGGAGACGCCCTACGCACCCAACAGCCCCTATTCGGCGTCGAAGGCCGGCTCGGACCACCTTGTCCGCGCCTGGCACGAGACCTACGGGCTGCCCACGGTGATGACCA
>JBNLCA010000238.1:0-3573 GCA_050303575.1 Paracoccaceae bacterium | reverse complement strand
CTCAGACGCGGACGCCGGACGCCCACTTCTACACCGAGGCGCGCTATCGCGGCACCAAGTCGGCAGTGATCTGCCCGGACTATTCCGAGGCGGCGAAGTTCGGCGATGTATGGCTGAACGTGAAGCAGGGTACCGACGCGGCCTTGGCGATGGCATTCGGCCACGTCATCCTGCGCGAGTTCCACCTCGACCGGCAGGCCGAATACTTCGAGGACTACTGCCGCAAGTACTCCGACTTCCCGATGCTGGTGAAGCTCGAGGAAAAGGACGGCAGGCTGGTCCCCGGCCGCTTCCTGCGCGCCGACGACCTAACCGGCAAGCTCGGCGAGAGCAACAACCCCGAATGGAAGACCGTCGCATGGGACGAGTTGTCCAAGGGGCTGGTCGCGCCCAACGGCTCGATCGGCTACCGCTGGGGCGAGGCCGGCGAGTGGAACCTCGAGGAGCGGGCAAAGGAGGCCGACACCAAGCTGAAACTGTCGCTGATCCTGGACGAGGATCATGACGATGTGGTCGGTGTCGACTTCCCCTATTTTGGCGCGGATGCGACCGAACATTTCTCGACCGGCGACGCGCGGCCGAACGTGCTGACCCGCAACGTGCCGATCAAGAAGATCAAGGTCGGCCGCAAGACCGAAATCGTCGCAACCGTCTTCGACCTTTTCTGCGCCAACTACGGGCTCGACCGCGGCCTCGGTGGCGACTGGGTCACGATGGACTACGACGAGGACATGCCGGGCACCCCGGCCTGGGCCGAGAAGATCACCGGCGTCGACCGCGCCAAGATCGTCCATGTCGCCCGTGAGTTCGCACAGAACGCCGAGAAGACCGGCGGCAAGTCGATGATCATCATCGGCGCGGCGATGAACCACTGGTACCACATGGACATGAACTACCGCGGCGTCATCAACATGCTGGTGATGTGCGGCTGTGTCGGCCAGTCGGGCGGCGGCTGGGCCCATTACGTCGGGCAGGAGAAGCTGCGCCCGCAGACGGGCTGGCTGCCGCTTGCCTTCGCGCTCGACTGGGGCCGCCCGCCCCGGCACATGAACTCGACCTCGGCCTGGTATGCGCATACCGACCAGTGGCGGTACGAGACGCTGACGGCGGGCGAGATTCTCAGCCCCACCGCGCCCGAGGGCGACTGGGACATCTCGATGATCGACTACAATATCCGCGCAGAGCGGATGGGATGGCTGCCCTCGGCGCCGCAGCTGAAGACGAACCCGCTGGAGGTGGCGAAGGCGGCAAAGGCAGCGGGCAAGGAGATTCCGGCCTATGTCGCCGAGCAGCTGAAATCGGGCGATCTTGAAATGTCCTGCCAGGACCCGGACGATCCGGCGAACTGGCCGAGGAACCTCTTCGTCTGGCGCTCGAACCTTCTGGGCTCGTCCGGGAAGGGCCACGAGTATTTCCTCAAGCATCTCCTCGGAACCGACAACGGCGTCATGGGCAAGGACCTCGGCGAGGAAGGCAGCCAACTGCCGAAGGAGGCGGCGTGGCACGAGGAAGGGCCGCGCGGCAAGCTTGACCTTCTGGTCACCATAGACTTCAGGATGAGCACCACCTGCGTCTATTCAGACATAGTTCTGCCCACGGCCAGCTGGTACGAGAAGAACGATCTGAACACCTCGGACATGCATCCGTTCATCCACCCGCTTCAGGCGGCGGTGGACCCGGCCTACGAGTCGAAGTCGGACTGGGAAATCTTCAAGGCCATCGCCCGCAAGTTCCAGGAGGTTGCGCCCGAGATCCTCGGGCAGGAGACCGACGTAGTCGCGCTGCCGATCCTGCACGACACGCCCGGCGAGGTCGCCCAGGATCAGGTGAAGGATTGGAAGAAGGGCGAATGCGAGCTCATCCCCGGCAAGACCGCCCCGAACTTCATCGCGGTCGAGCGGGACTATTCAGCCATCGGCGACCGGTTCATGGCGCTCGGCCCGCTGATGGACAAGCTGGGCAACGGCGGCAAGGGCATCGGCTGGAAGACCGACCACGAGGTCGAGGCGCTGCGCGCGCTGAACGGCGTCTGGCAGGATGGCCCTGCCCGGGGCTGCGCGAAGATCGACACCGACATCGACGCGACCGAGGTGGTGCTCATGCTCGCGCCCGAGACCAACGGCGAGGTGGCGGTGAAGGCGTGGGAGGCGCTGTCCAAGATCACCGGCCGCGATCACAAGCATCTGGCCCTGCCAAAGGAAGACGAGAAGATTCGCTTCCGCGACATCGCCGCCCAGCCGAGGAAGATCATCTCCTCGCCCACCTGGTCGGGGCTGGAGAGCGAGAAGGTCTGCTATAACGCCGGCTACACCAACGTCCACGAACTGATCCCATGGCGCACGCTGACCGGGCGCCAGCAGCTCTATCAGGATCATTTGTGGATGCGCGCCTTCGGCGAAGGCTTCATGTCCTACCGCCCCCCGGTGGACCTGAAGACCATCACCCCGGACGTGCAGGAATCCGGCGACACCCTCGTCCTGAACTTCATCACGCCGCACCAGAAATGGGGCATCCACTCGACCTATTCCGACAACCTTCTGATGCTGACGCTGAACCGCGGCGGACCGGTGATCTGGATCTCCGAGACCGACGCGAAGAAGGCCGGCATCGTCGATAACGACTGGGTCGAGCTTTACAACACCAACGGCGCGCTGACGGCGCGGGCGGTGGTGTCGCAGCGGATGAAGGACGGAACGACCTTCATGTACCACGCGCAGGAGAAGATCGTGAACACGCCTGGATCGGAAAAGACCGGCAAGCGCGGCGGCATCCACAACTCGGTCACCCGCGCGGTCCTGAAACCGACGCACATGATCGGCGCCTACGCCCAGCAGTCCTACGGCTTCAACTACTACGGCACCGTGGGGTCCAACCGGGACGAGTTCGTCGTCGTCCGCAAGATGCGCAAGGTCGACTGGCTCGACGAGCCAGCCTCACCCGCCAGCCACAAGGAGTCCGCACAATGAAGGTCCGTGCGCAAATCGGCATGGTGCTGAACCTCGACAAATGCATCGGGTGTCACACCTGCTCGGTCACCTGCAAGAACGTCTGGACCAGCCGCGACGGTGTCGAATACGCCTGGTTCAACAACGTCGAGACCAAGCCCGGCACCGGCTATCCGACCGACTGGGAAAACCAGGCGCGCTGGAACGGCGGCTGGGAACGAAACGCCTCGGGCAAGCTCAGGCCCAAGCAGGGCGGCAAGTGGCGGATCCTGGCGAACATCTTCGCCAACCCGGACCTGCCCCAGATCGACGACTACTACGAGCCCTTCGATTTCGACTACGACCACCTGAAATCGGCGCCGGAGATGAAGGCGTTCCCGACCGCGCGGCCGCGCTCGAAGATCACCGGCGAGCGGATGGAGAAGATCGTCAAGGGCCCGAACTGGGAAGAGATCCTGGGCGGCGAGTTCGAGAAGCGCAGCCAGGACTACAACTTCGAAGGCGTGCAGAAGGAGATCTACGGCGAGTACGAGAACACCTTCATGATGTATCTCCCGCGCTTGTGCGAACATTGCCTCAACCCGGCCTGCGCGGCGTCGTGCCCCTCGGGCGCGATCTACAAGCGCGA
>JBNLCA010000237.1:0-5107 GCA_050303575.1 Paracoccaceae bacterium | reverse complement strand
TGCCCATCGTGCTGAAGGCCCTCGGCAAGCGGGCGATCTGATGGAGCGGATCAGGACGGATGTCTGCATCATCGGCGCCGGGTCGGGCGGCCTCTCGGTCGCAGCCGGGGCGGTCCAGATGGGCGCCTCGGTGGTCCTCGTCGAGGGCGGCGAGATGGGCGGCGACTGCCTCAACTACGGCTGCGTGCCGTCCAAGGCACTGATCGCGGCGGGCAAGCACGCCCACGCCATGCGCTCGGGCGCGCCCTTCGGCGTCTCGCCGGTGATCCCCGACGTCAACTTCGCCGCCGCCAAGGACCACGTCGCCGCGACCATCGCCGCCATCGAACCGAACGACAGCCAAGAGCGGTTCGAGGGGCTGGGCGTCCGGGTGATCCGCGCCTACGGGTCTTTCATTTCCCCCACCGAACTCACGGCCGGCGAGCATGTCATCGAGGCCCGCCGCTTCGTCGTCGCCACCGGGTCCGGCCCGCTGGTCCCGCCGATCCCCGGCCTCGACAAGGTGTCCTACTTCACCAACGAGACGATCTTCGGCCTGCGCGAGCGGCCCGAGCATCTCCTGATCATCGGCGGTGGCCCGATCGGGGTCGAGATGGCGCAGGCGCACCGCCGGCTCGGCTCGGACGTGACCGTGATCGAGGGTGCCAAGGCGCTGGGCAAGGACGATCCGGAACTGGCCGCCATCGTGCTGGAAAAGCTGCGCGGCGAGGGGATCGAGATCGCCGAGGACGCGTTGGCCAAGGAAATCTCGCACGAAGACGGCCGGATTCGCGTGAAGACGAAAGACGGCCGGATGTTCGAAGGCAGTCACATTCTGGTCGCCGTAGGCCGCAAGGTGGCGCTGGAAAGGCTCGATCTGGACAAGGCCGGGGTCCAGCACGACCGGAAGGGTGTGAAGGTCGACGCGTCCCTGCGTTCCTCGAACCGCCGGGTCTATGCCATCGGGGACGCGGCGGGCGGGCTCCAGTTCACCCACGTCGCAGGGTATCACGCCGGGGTTGTGATCCGCTCCATCCTCCTCGGTCTGCCGTCGAAGGCGAAGGTGCACCATATCCCGTGGGCCACCTATACCGATCCCGAACTGGCGCAGGTCGGCCTGACCGAGGCCGAGGCGCGCGAAAAGCACGGCGACCGGCTGACTGTCGTGCGCTGGCCATACCACGAGAACGACCGCGCGCAGGCCGAGCGCAAGACCGCCGGCCTCGTCAAGGTCATGGTGGTGAAGGGCCGGCCCGTCGGCGCCTCGATCGTCGGCGCGCAGGCGGGCGAACTGATCGGCCTCTGGGCGCTTGCCATCGCGAACGGTCTGAAAATGTCGGCCATCGCCGGCACCGTCCTGCCCTATCCGACCCTTGGCGAGGTTAACAAGCGCGCCGCGGGTGCCTATTTTACACCCCAGCTGTTTGATAATGTCTGGGTCAAACGGGTGGTCCGCTTCGTCCAGAAGGTCCTGCCCTGACCCCGTAACGGAGCCTTGATGCTCAAGACCCTCTCAGGCCGGTTCCTCATCCTGACCGTCGTCTTCGTGATGCTGGCCGAGATCATGATCTTCGTGCCCTCGGTGGCGCGCTTCCGCGAGGATTACCTTCTCTCGCGCCTGGAACGTGCCCAGATCGCGGCGCTTGCGCAGATCGCGGCCGACGACATGATAACGCCGGACCTCGAGAAGGAGCTTCTCCTCAACGCCGAGGTCTTCAACATCGTCCTGCGCCGCGACGAGATCAGGCAGCTGATCCTGTCGTCGCCCATCCCGATGCCGGTGGCGGCCACCTACGACCTGCGCGACCCGTCCGCCGTAAGCCTGATCCGGGACGCGATGATGGACATCTTCACGCCCGAGAACCGGGTGATCCGGGTGATCGGCGATCCGGTCCGCTCGGCGGGCCTGCTGATCGAGGTCACGATGGAAAGCGGCCCGGTGCGCTCGGCGATGATCGACTACGGCCTGCGCATCCTGGCGCTTTCGGCGGTCATCTCGGTCATCACCGCGGCGCTTCTGTTCTTCGCGGTGCGGGCGCTGATCGTGATGCCCATCCGCGGCCTCGTCAGCCAGATGCAGCGCTATGCCGAGGCGCCGGATGACGCGCGCCGCATCATCGAGCCGCATACCGGCGTCGCCGAACTGCGCGAGGCGGAAGAGGCGCTGATGCGGATGGAGACGCAGCTGACCGGCGCGCTGCGCCAACGCGAGCGGCTGGCCCAACTCGGCGCGGCGGTCGCCAAGATCAGTCATGATCTGAGGAACATCCTCACCTCGGCGCAGCTTTTCGTCGACCGGATGGAGGCGAGCCAGGACCCGGTGGTCCAGCGCGCCGCGCCGAAGCTGGTGAATTCGATCAGCCGGGCGGTGAACCTCTGCGAGACGACCCTGGCCTTCGGCAAGGCCGAGGAGCCTCCGCCGCGCCTCGACCGGGTGCCGCTGGCGCGCATCGTCGATGACGTCCTCGACAGTGAGCGGCTGGCGGCGGGCGACGAGGAGGTCAGCTTCGCCGAGGAGGTGCCGGATGGGCTCGTCATCCGCGCCGATGGCGAGCAGCTCTACCGGGTTCTCTCGAACCTCGTCCGCAACGCCCGCCAGGCGATCAGCGCCTCGGGCCGGCCGGGCGAGATTTCCATCCGCGCCGACGAGGACGACAGCGCCTGGACGATCACCGTCGCCGATACCGGCCCGGGCCTGCCGCCCAAGGCGCGCGAGCATCTCTTCCAGCCCTTCACCGGCGGCACCCGCAAGGAGGGCTCGGGCCTCGGCCTGGCCATCGCGTCGGAACTGGTCAAGGGCCACGGCGGGCGGCTCGATCTGACGCAGAGCGGCCAGGGCGGCACGGAATTCGTGATCCGGCTGCCGAAATCCGTCGTCGCGCTGGGCGAAGCGGCCGAATAGCGCCCCTCACATCTGGTGGATCAACCGGGATCCATCGGCGTAGACGCGCGTCCATTGCAGGATCCGGACGGACTTTCGCAAGCCCGTGGGCCAGAACGGGTCGGCATGGACCAACCGCGTCACCTCGTCGGCGGTTTCAGCCTCGACGATCCAGATCCCGCCGGCACTTGTGCCGGATGGGGTCGCCAGCGGCCCCGCGGCCGACACGGCCGCAGCGTTGGCTTCAAGGAACGCAAGGTGCGCCGTCATGTGGGTTGAACGGATTCCGGCGGGTGCGGCCGGATCGTCTTCGAACAGAACGATGTAGTGCATTCATTCCTCCGGGCATGTGTAAGGGAAGGCTATCCCTGTGTTCTTGCCGGTTGAATGATCATGGGTGCCGCGTCACTCTGCAAAAATGCAGGATCAGGACTGGAACGATCTGAAACATGTCCTCGCCGTCCACCGGGCGGGTTCGCTGGCGGGGGCGGGCCGTATTCTGGGCCTGGATGAAACCACGGTCGCCCGGCGGCTGAAGCGCATGGAGCGCAGTGTCGGCGCGCCTCTCTTCGTCAGGCGCAGATCCGGGCGATATGAGGCGACTGACATGGGCCTTGCCGTTGTCGCCAGCGCGGAGCGTATCGAGCGCGAGGCGCTCACGATCCCGGACAGGATTGGTCAGCACAGCGGCCGGCTGTTCGGGACCGTGCGGATCACCGCCGTGCCGATGGTGGTGAACCGCATTCTGGTCCCGAACCTCGCCACCTTTCGCGCCGCCAATCCCGGCGTCACCGTCGAACTGGTGCCGGAGGCGCGTAATCTCAGCCTGAGCCGCAGAGAAGCTGATCTCGCCCTGCGGCTAGGACGGCCCGAGGCCGGAGGGCTGGGCACCAAGGCCCAAAGGATCGGTGCCCTGAGCTACGGCGTCTACGGCCCGGCGTCGGTGCCCGACGCCACGCGGGAACGGCTCGACTGGATCGGCTATGACGACGCCCACGCGCATCTTCCTCAGGCCCGCTGGCTGGCCCGCGCTGCGGCAGGGGCTGATTTGCCCGGTCTGCGCGTCTGCGATGCCGAAACCGCGCTGGAGGCCGTCGCCAGCGGGCTGGGACGAACCCTCCTGCCAGGCATCGTCGCCGACCGGGACCCCCGATTGCGCCTTTGCGACGGTCATGAGGACCTGCCTGTCAGAGGGGTCTGGCTCCTGTCCCTTGACCAAAACACGGCACACGCCGCGATCTCGGCCGGAAAGGAATGGCTGCGGGGAATCGTCTGGTCCCGGGGCGGCAACGGGCGGGCCACGGACACGCGCCCAATCGGGGCAGGGCCATGATTAAGCCCTTGCAACGCCGGGCCATGGTCGCTAAATCCCCCACCCTGTGGACCCGTAGCTCAGCTGGATAGAGCACCAGACTACGAATCTGGGGGTCGGGCGTTCGAATCGCTCCGGGTCCGCCACTTTCCCTTCATCCTCAATCCCGTATAATCGGCTCCGTATCAGGGGCGGGGGCCTCTCATGTCGCGTATGATTGTGACGGTCATCCACCAGTGGTGGCTGAACGGACCGGAACTGGAGAAGCTGCTCTTCTCCGGGCCGGCCGAGGTGGTCGAAACCAAGCGCCATCCCGCCCATACCGACACGACCGAAACTCGGTACGACATTCCGGGTGCTGGGCTTTCCTGCGCGGTCGAGGATCGGCTCAGCGCCGCCGGGGTCGAGCTGCCGGTGGCGCCGAACAGCGTGGTCAGTTTCGCCGGGCGCGAGATCGACGAGCGGATCGTCGCGGTGACGGTGGCGTCGGTCTAAGGCCCGAGACCGCAGCCTGACTGAGTGGGGTGCCCCGGCCCGCCTCGACGGGTCAGCGCTCGGCCCTGCTCCCGTTGCGTCGATCGAAAGCAGAAGAGTCGTTAGAAATTCACGGTCACGCCCGGCAGTCTGAGCGCCTTCATCAGCTCGCGCAGCTCCTGCCGCGCCGCGACGTTCGAGACGTTCATCCCCTTCACGCCGAGATCGCGCAGGTCGAGAAGCGTCAGCCCGCGCGGGAACAGCTCGCGGAAGATCACCCGGTCGGAGAAGCCCGGCGCGGTTCGGAACCCGATGCGGCGGGCAAGTCGCTCGACCGCGTCCTCCATCTTCTTCTTGTTGATCATCGCCTGGGCACCGACACGGTTCCTGACGACCACCCAGTCGATCGGCCTCAGCCCCGCCTCGGCGCGCAGCTGCCGCGCCTGCCAGACCATCTCGGC
>JBNLCA010000236.1:0-7464 GCA_050303575.1 Paracoccaceae bacterium | reverse complement strand
GTCACCGCGTGGTGGGTGATGATGAGGAAGCGCGTCTCGGTGCGGCGGCACATCTCGTCGAGAAGGTCGCAGAACCGCGTGACGTTGGCGTCGTCCAGCGGCGCGTCGACCTCGTCGAGGACGCAGATCGGGGCCGGGTTCGCCAGGAACACCGCGAAGATCAGCGCAAGCGCGGTCAGGGTCTGCTCGCCGCCAGACAGCAGCGACAGCGTCGCCAGCTTCTTGCCCGGCGGCTGGCACATGATCTCGAGGCCCGCTTCCAGCGGGTCGTCGCTCTCGACCAGCACAAGCTTGGCTTCGCCGCCGCCGAAGAGGTGGGTGAAGAGCATCGAGAAGTTCGAGTTCACCTGCTCGAACGCGGTCAGAAGACGCTCGCGCCCCTCGCGGTTGAGCGACTGGATGCCCGAGCGCAGCTTCTTGATCGCCTCCTCGAGATCGGACTTCTCGCTGACGAGGTTGTCGTACTCGGTCTGCACCTCGCGGGCGTCTTCCTCGGCCCTGAGGTTGACCGCGCCGAGCGCGTCGCGCTGGCGGCGCAGGCGCTGGACGTCGGCTTCCAGATTGTCGGCCGGCGGGATCTTGTCGGGGTCCGCCTCGAGCGTTTCGAGAAGCGCCTCGGGCGTGGTCTCGACCTCCTCGCGGATGCGGTCGGCGGCATGGGTCACCGCCTCGCGCGCCGCCTCGACCCGGGCGTCCGACCGTGCCCGCGCCTCGCGCGCCTCGGACGCGTGACGCTCGGCCTCGCGCTCGGCCTCGGCCGCCTGGCGCAGGGCCGTCTCGCCCTCGGCCAGCCGGTCGGCGGCGGCCTTGCGGCGTTTCTCGGCATCGCCGATCGCGTCGGCCAGCTGTTCGCGCTTGGCGACGATTTCCTCGGGCTTGACCTGTGCCGAAGAAAGTTCGGTCTCGGTCGTCCCGACCCGCTCGCCCAGTTCGGCGATCCGCTTGCCGGCGGTTTCGAGCCGGTGCTTCCAGCCCGAGACTTCCTTGGTGATCTCCTGGCCGCGCTTGACCCGCGCCTCGCCCTCGCGGCGCACCTCGTCGTGGGCCGAGCGCTTGGACATCATCGTCACCCGCGCCGCCTCGACCGTCAGCTTGACGTCCTCGACCTCGGCGCGCGCGGCTTCAAGGTCGGGCAGCGCCTTGACCGCCGCGGCGGCCTCCTTCAGCGCCTGCCGCGCGGCGAGCGCGTCTTCCTCGTGACGCCCAACGGCGAGTTCCGCCGACTCGAGCTTGCCCGCCGCGATGTTGCGGTCGGCCTCGGCCTTCGACAGCGCACGGCTCGTCTCGGCGGCGTGGCGGTCGGCTTCGCGTCTTGCCTCGCGGGCGCGCCGGTCGGCCTCGGTCAGTTCGCCCAGCGTGACGGTCAGCGCATGGTGCGCCTGCTTGGCGCCCTCGGCGCGGGCGGACGCTTCTTCGAGATCCTGCTTGAGTTCCTGAAGGCGGTTCAGCTGCTGGAGCCTGAGCGCCGCCGCAGACGGAGCATCGGCCGCCGCCGCACGGAACCCGTCCCAGCGCCAGAGATCGCCCTCTTTCGAGACCAGCCGCTGGCCGGGCCTGAGTTCGGCCTGGAGCCGCGCGCCGTCGGCCGCCGCGACAAGGCCGACCTGGCTCATCCGGCGCGCCAGAACCTCGGGTACCTCGACATGATCGGACAGCGGGGAGACGCCGGCCGGCAGTTCCTGCGTCGCGTCGTAGCCGGGCAGAAGCGCCCAGCCCGAGGGCCGGTCCGCCGTCACCTCCGGCGCCCGCAGATCGTCGGCAAGCGCCGCACCCAGCGCCTGCTCAAAGCCCTTCTTCACCGACACGAGGTCGATGACCTGACCGCCGTCGCCCGCGTCGCGGTCAACCAGCTTGGCCAGCGCGGCGACCTCGGCGCGGAGCGCGTTCGCCTCGCCCTCGGCCTCGGACCTCGCGGCCCGCGCCTCGGCCTCGCGCGCCTGGGCATCGCCCCTCGCCTCGTCGGCCGCGACCAGCGCCGCCTCGGCCTCCTCGGCCGCCTTCGTCGCCGCATCGCGGGCCGCCTCGGCGGCGGAGAACCCGTCGGCCAGCCCGGCGAGCGCCGCCTTGGCCTGAGCAACCGCCTCTCGCGCCTGTGCCGCCGCGGCCTCGGCCTTTTCAAGCTGGCGCTTCTGGTCCTCGTGAAGCCGGTGCGCCGACTGGTGCCGCGCCGACAGCCGCGCCACGTCCTCGTTCAGCTCGGCCAGCGCCGCCTCGCGGTCGGACAGGATCTGACCGGCGTCGCGCGCCGCCTCGGCCGCCGCTTCCAGACGCTGCTCGTGGCCCTCGTGCGCCTTCTTCAGCTGCGCCTCTTCCCACTCCAGCCGCTCAATCGTCTCGCCCGCGTCGCGGTTCAGGCCGGATTCGCGCTCCATGTCCGCCTTGAGCTGGACGATGCGCGCCTGCAATGTCTCGATCGCCTCGCGTGCCCGCGCCTCCTCGGCTTGCAGCGTGTCGCGCTCGACATTCAGCCGCTGGACCACGGCCGAAGCGATCGCCTCTTCCTCGCGCAGCGGTGGCAACTTCTCCTCGGCCTCGGCCCGGGCCCGTGCGGCCGCCTGGGCCGCGCCCTCGGCCTGCGCTGCGGCCTTTGTCCGTTCGGTCAGTTCCGCCTCTGCCTCGGCCCGCGCGTGGTCGGCCTCCTGCCAGCGCCGGTAAAGGAGCAGGCCCTCGGCCTTCCTGAGGTCGGTGCCGATCTCGCGGTAGCGCGCCGCCTGCCGCGCCTGCCGGGCGAGTTGGCCCAGCTGCGCTGACAGCTGCTCGATGACATCATCGACGCGGGTGAGGTTGGTCTCGGCCGCGTTCAGCTTCAGCTCGGCCTCGTGCCGGCGCTGGTAAAGGCCCGAGATGCCCGCCGCCTCTTCCAGGATGCGGCGCCGATTCTTCGGCTTGGCGTTGATCAGTTCGGAGATCTGGCCCTGCCGCACCAGCGCCGGCGAATGGGCGCCGGTCGACGCATCGGCGAACAGCATCTGGACGTCGCGCGCGCGGATGTCCTTGCCGTTCGCCTTGTAGGCCGAGCCGGCGTCACGGGTGATCCGACGGATCACCTCGATCTGGTCGATCTCGTTGAAGCCCTGCGGCGCCAGCCGGTCGGAATTGTCGAGATGGAGCGAGACCTCGGCGAAGTTCCGAGCCGGCCGCGAGGCCGCGCCGGCGAAGATCACATCCTCCATGCCGCCGCCCCGCATGGCACTGGCGCGGTTCTCTCCCATCACCCAGCGCAGGGCCTCCAGAAGGTTCGACTTGCCGCAGCCGTTCGGCCCGACAACCCCGGTCAGACCCTGATGGATCAGAAGGTCGGTCGGGTCGACGAAGCTCTTGAAGCCGTTGAGGCGAAGGCGGGTAAAACGCACGACTGGACCACTGATGATTCCGTTGGTCAGCCATCTTTCGCGGCCCGCCCGCACGAGTCAACCGCCGCGCACCGTATTTGGATGCGCGCCCGAAGTTATCCACAAGATATGGATACTCCTCACTCTTGACGCGACGAATGCTGCACCGCCAAATGAAAGTCGTTTCAGTGGAGCCGGTTGACCTTGCCGATCCGAAAGATCCTCTGCCCGCGGACCTGCCACGCCCTCTGGCGCGGAGCGGTTCGTCGCGTCACCGGGAAACAGGTGCGATGAATACCGGGGCCGAGGATTTCGTTCTCAGACGTCTTGGCCCCGAAGATGCCGCGCTCGGCTCGGTCCTGTCCCTGATCCGTACCAGCTTCGCCTACATGGAGGGGCGGATCGACCCGCCCTCGTCGATGCACCGGCTGACGCTGGACGAGGTCGAGCGGCAGGCGCGCGAGTCCGAGATCTGGACCGTCGAGGAGGATGGACGCGTGGTCGCCTGCGTGTTCCTCACGCCGAAGGAGAGGGCGCTTTATCTCGGCAAGCTCGCCGTGGCGATATCGCACCGGGGCAAGGGCCTGGCGCGGCGCCTGACCGAACTGGCGCGCGACCGGGCGCGGGCGCTTGGCCTTCCGGCGGTCGAGCTGCAAAGCCGGGTCGAACTGACCGAGAACCATTCGGCCTTCGCCGCGCTGGGCTTCGTGGTCAGCGGCGAGACGGCGCATCCCGGCTTCGATCATCCGACCTCGCTGACCTTCGTGCTGCCGATCTGAGCAATCGGGGCCCGGTTCGCGTTGCGCCGGCCTCGCGGCGCGGCGGGCCACTGCACCGGCCTCCATTGCACGCACCATCCCCGCCGCCCTAGCATCTGCCCCGGAGGACCGCATGATCCTGGCACTCACCTTCCTTCTGGCCTTCCAGCTTGCCGGCGAGGTCACCTCGCGCGCGCTTGGCCTGACCGTCCCCGGGCCGGTTATCGGCATGGCGTACCTTCTGGTCGCGATGATCGCCGTACCGCGCCTCGCCGAGGCGATCCGTGCCACGGCGCAGGGTATCCTCGGCCATCTCTCGCTTCTCTTCGTGCCGGCCGGCGTCGGCGTCGTCGGGCATCTCGACAAGCTCGGCGCGCAGGGAGTGCCGATCCTGATCGCCATCGTCGTCTCGACCGTCCTTGCCATCGCGGTCGGGGCGCTGGTCTTCACCGGGGTGGCCCGGCTGATGGGGACGGACGATGCCTGAATTCGCCGAGATCTGGACCTACCTCTCGCGCGAGCCGCTCCTGTGGCTCGCGCTCACGCTCGCCGCCTATTCGGCCGGTGACGCGCTCTTCCGCGCGTCGGGGCGCAAGCCCTACGTCAACCCGGTCCTGATCGCCGTTGCCATCCTCGCCGTGCTTCTGTGGACCACCGGCACCGCCTACGCCGACTATTTCGAAGGCGCGCAGTTCGTCCATTTCATGCTCGGCCCGGCGACCGTCTCGCTGGCCGTGCCGCTCTACGCCAACCTCGCGCGGGTCCGCGCCGTGGCGGTCCCGATGCTGGCGGCGCTCGCGGCCGGCGCGGTGACGGCCATCGGCTCGGCCCTCGGCATCGCCTGGGCCCTGGGGGTGAGGGGCGAGGCGCTCCTCTCGCTCGCACCGAAAAGCGCGACCGCCCCGGTGGCGCTCGGCATCTCCGAACAGATCGGCGGCTCGCCCACCCTGACGGCTGTCCTGGTGATCCTGACCGGCATCACCGGCGTGGTCGTCGCCACGCCGCTGCTGAACGCCCTGAAGATCCGCGACTGGCGCGCGCGCGGATTCGCGACCGGCGTCGCCGCCCACGGTATCGGCACCGCCCGCGCCTTCCAGGTGAACGAGACCGCCGGCGCCTTCGCCGGGGTCGGCATGGGGCTGAACGCGATGCTGACCGCGCTTCTGGCGCCCTGGGTGATCCGTCTCTTTTTCTGATCCTCCCGCCTTGCCATCCCGGCCGGGCGGGTTAGACCATGGCTCATGACCATGCCCCTGAAACTCCTCACCATCTGCGGCTCGCTACGGGCCGGGTCCTATAACCGGATGCTCATGGCCGAGGCGGTGCGCGCCTGGGACGGCGCCGCCGAGGAGGGCGCGATCCGCTTTCCGCTCTATGACGGCGATCTCGAGGCGACCGAGGGCATCCCCGAGGCGGTACAGACGCTGGCCGACCAGATCGCGGCCGCCGATGCGGTGCTGATCGTCTCGCCCGAATACAACAAGTCGATCGCCGGCACGCTGAAGAACGCGCTCGACTGGGTGAGCCGGGTGAAAGGCAAGGTCTGGAAGGGCAAGCCGGTTGCCATCATGTCGGCGAACGAAGGCCGCGAGGGCGGGGCGCGCGGCCAGTTCGCGCTGCGCCTGGCGCTGAATTACGGGCGGCCGCGCCTTCTGACCGGGCCCGAGGTCATGGTGGCGGGCGCCGACAAGGAATTCGACGAGAACGGCCGGCTGACGTCGGAGCGGTATCTCAAGCAGGTTGCCGCCCTGATGCAGGCGCTTCGGGACGAGGCCGCGCGCGGCTGAGCGGCCTTGCCCGCCGGACCGTCATCGCTATTATCCCGGCCGAGCCGAAGAACGGAGCCCGAGATGACCATTCCCGCCCCCGAGACGCTGATCGTCGACACCTGGAAGGTCGCCTGCGACGGGGGCGAGGGCGCGCTTGGCCATCCGCGCGTCTGGCTGACCATTCCGCACGAAACCGGCTACGTCGAATGCGGCTACTGCGACCGCCGCTTCGTGCATGGCGAGCCTGCGGACCACGATCACTGACATGCCCGGGCTTTTGCTTCGGCCGATGGATGCGGCCGATGTCGAGCCGCTCACCGACCTCTGGACGCAGGGCTGGCGCGACGGTCACGCCGGGATCGTGCCGGACGGTCTTTACAGTTTCCGAACGCGCGAGCAGTTCCGCGACCGGCTGACCGGGGCGCCTGACCTGCTGCACCTCACCGGTCCGGTTGGCGAGCCCGAGGGCTTCGTCCGCCTCAAGGGCGACGAGCTCGACCAGTTCTACGTGGATCCGTCGATGCGCGGCACCGGGCTGGCGCAGCGGCTGATGGCGGCGGCCGAGGACCTGCTTCGGCGGCTTGGCCACAGGAAGGTCTGGCTTGCCTGTTCGGTCGGAAACGACCGCGCCGCGCGCTTCTACGAGAAATCCGGATGGATCCGGGCAGGCACCACCCGCTATGGCGCCGAAACCGCAGCAGGAACGTTCGAACTCGACGTCTGGCGTTACGAGAAAGCGCTGTGAGGGTCTTGCGCTGGGCGCTGGCCCTGCCGGCCCTTGTCGCCTTCTACCTTCTCGCTGCCGTCGCGGGGGCGCTGATCCCGTCCGGGGCCGGGTCGCGCACCGGTCCGGCCGAAATCGAGGTCGGCCTCTATGCCGGCGCGATTCACTACGACTTCCTCCTGCCGCTGACGCCCGGGGTGCGTGCCCGCTTCGCCTTCGCCGAAGGGGCAGGGGTGCGGGTGCTCGATCCGGCCTCGGAATGGCTGATGGCCGGCTGGGGCGCCGAGGCCTTCTACACGACGACCGGCACCTACGCGGACGTCTCGCTCGGCGCGACCTGGAAGGGCATCACCGGCGACGGCTCGGTGATCCGCCTCGAGGCCTTCGGGCCGATCGGACGCGACGGGATCGAATGGGTCCGGCTCGATGCCAGGGAATTCGAGCGCCTCGTCGCCTCGATCGAGGCCGACCTTGCGCCGGACCGCACCCGCCTGCGGGTTCCGTCGCGCGACGGCAGCGCCTTCTTCGCCAGCCCGCGGCCGTTCGACATCGTCCGCACCTGCAACGTCTGGGTCGGCGAGAAGCTGCGCGCCGCCGGCCTGCGCTTCGGACGCTGGACCCCGACGACATTTGCCGTGCGCCTGTCGCTCTGGCGGTTCGGGCTTGCGGAGTAAGCGCAACTTTTCGGTTGCATGTTCCGACCCGCGTCCTGCATTAATGCGCAACCAGGAGGTCGTATATGCGGGATGTCATAGAAAGATCGATCCGGATCGACGCGCCGCGCGAGAAGGTCTGGGCGGCACTCATCGATTCTGGCGCGTTCGGCACGTGGTTCCGCTGCCGCTTCGACGGTCCGTTCGTGGTCGGCGAACGGCTGGGCG
>JBNLCA010000235.1:0-4154 GCA_050303575.1 Paracoccaceae bacterium | reverse complement strand
CGCCGAAAAGATCGTCGGCCCGGCCATCGACGCGGTCAGGGACGGCCGCACCACGATCCTGCCCGAGCAGCACGAGAAGGTCTATTTCAACTGGCTCGACAACATCGAACCCTGGTGCATCAGCCGCCAGCTCTGGTGGGGACATCAGATCCCGGTTTGGTATGTACCAAACCCTAAGCGGGCTGGCTCCCTAAGCGCCGGCCACAAAGATAAGAACGGCGATCAAACGATCATGGTTTGCGCGCACGACGAGGCGGATGCCGCGAGGCAGATTCGTGATCTCTATGAGAACGACAACCTAGAAGTCATTTTCAAGGAGTTTACTCACAACCAAGCCGCGGGGGTCTTTTACAGTGACAAGTCCGGAAAGCGGGAAATCTTGGGCGTTTTCGCAAACCGCGATTCCGACGTCCTCGATACCTGGTTCTCCTCGGGCCTCTGGCCCATCGGCACGCTGGGCTGGCCGGAGGACACGCCGGAGCTGAAGAAATACTTCCCGACGTCCGTCCTGATCACCGGCTTCGACATTCTCTTCTTCTGGGTCGCCCGGATGATGATGATGGAGCTGGCCGTCGTGAAGGAAGTCCCCTTCCACACCGTCTATGTCCACGCCCTCGTCCGTGACGAGAAGGGCAAGAAGATGTCGAAGTCGCTGGGCAACGTCATCGACCCCCTGGAGCTGATCGACGCCTACGGCGCGGACGCGATGCGCTTCACGCTGACCTCGATGGCGGGGATGGGCCGCGATCTGAAACTCTCGACCAGCCGGGTCGAGGGCAACCGGAACTTCGCCACCAAGATCTGGAACGCCTTCCGCTTCGCCGAGATGAACGAGGTCTTTTCCGATCCGGCGGTGCACGCCCGGTGCACGCCCGGTGCACAGGTTGTGCACCCCTCCGCCACGGCCAACCGCTGGATCATGGGCGAGACCGCCCGCATCCGCGCCGAAGTCGACGAGGCGCTGGCCGCCTTCCGATTCAACGACGCCGCGAACGGGCTCTATGCCTTCGTCTGGGGCAAGGTCTGCGACTGGTATATCGAGTTCGCCAAGCCCTTGCTTTCCAACGAGGAAACCGCCGCCGAGACGCGCCAGACGATGGCCTGGGTGCTGGATCAGTGCCTGATCCTGCTCCATCCCATCATGCCCTTCGTGACCGAGGAACTCTGGGGCCAAACCGGCGAGCGCGCGAAGCTCCTCGTCCATGCCGACTGGCCGACCTACGGTGACGAACTCATTGATTCGGAAGCCGAAAAGGAAATGCGCTGGGTCATCGGCCTGATCGACGAGATCCGCTCGGTCCGCACCCAGATGCATGTCCCGGTCGGCCTGCAACTGCCGATGGTCGTCACCCAGTGGGATGATGCCGCCAAGGCCGGCTGGACCCGGAACGAGGCGCTGATTCAAAGGCTTGCGCGGATCGACAGCCTGACCAATGCTGCCGCCCCCAAGGGCGCGATCACCATTCCGGTCGAGGGCGCGACCTTCGCGCTGCCGCTGGAAGGCGTGATCGACATCGCCGAGGAAAAGGCGCGCCTTTCCAAGACGATAGACAAGCTCGACAAGGAACTTGGCGGCCTGCGCGGGCGGCTGAACAATCCCAAGTTCGTCGCCAGCGCCCCCGAGGAGGTGGTCGAGGAGACTCGCGAGAAACTCGCCCTCGGCGAAGAGGACCTCGCCAAGCTCCGCGCCGCCCTGAAACGCCTCGCCGACATCGGTTGACGCCCAGTCAAACCATATCCGGTAGGGCGACCCGCCTCACCTACCGGATAGAGGCACAACTTTAAGTTGAATCTTGCACACATCCTCTCGACCTTTGGCAGCACATGGGTTAGCTTTTCCTTGTGTCGTAACGGGATAGAGGGTTCCACAGGGTCCTGCCCGAATTGGCCTGGAGGGGGCACGACATGAAGAACGCGTTCAACATGGGGTTCGCGCTGGCGGTGTTCGCCGTCTACAGCGCGCTGGGTTACGTGATCATGGCCGGAGGCTTGCCCGGCGCCTTCTGGAGCGGGTTTTCCGGCCGCGTGCGCGAGATGAGCGCCCCGGCGGTCGGGCTGATCGGACCCGGGATCACCGGCGGCGCGGTCATCGTTCTGGGCTCGATCCTCGCTGGATACATCCTCTTCGGCAAAGCCGGAGTGGAAGACGAGCAAACCTGAGGCTACCATCCTGGCCGAAGGGGAGCACCCCCGGGGGTTACGGCCTCCGGGGGGTTTCGTATCAGGAGCCACCATGCCCGGACCGCGCTATACCGACCTCGTCTCGGCCCTGCCCGCCACCGTACCGTTCGTCGGCCCCGAGACGCAGGAGCGCCGCATGGGCCGTCCGTTCCGCGCCCGGATCGGCGCCAACGAGAGCGTCTTTGGGCCCTCGCCTGCCGCCGTCGAGGCCATGGAACGTGCGGCGCGCGACAGCTGGATGTACGGCGACCCCGAGAATCATGACCTGAAGGCCGCGCTGGCAGCCTTCCACGGCGTCGCGCCCGCGAACGTGGTCGTCGGCGAGGGGATCGACGGGCTACTGGGCTACCTCGTCCGCATGCTGGTTGCCCCGGGCGACGCGGTCGTCACTTCGGACGGCGCCTACCCGACCTTCAACTTCCACGTCGCGGGCTTTGGCGGCGAACTGCATAAGGTGCCCTACAGGGGCGATCACGAAGACCTGGACGCGCTGATGGCGAAGGCGGCCCAGACGGGCGCCAAGCTCGTCTACCTCGCCAACCCCGACAACCCGATGGGCTCGCACCATTCGGGCGAGGCGATACGCCGCGCGGTCGAGGCTGTGCCGGACGGCACCCTTCTGGTGCTGGACGAGGCCTACGTGGAACTGGCGCCCGAGGGGACGGCGCTAAGGATCGACATCGAGGACCCGCGGGTGATCCGGATGCGGACCTTTTCGAAGGCCTACGGGATGGCCGGGGCGCGGGTGGGCTACGGTCTGGGCGCGAAGGGCGTGATCCAGGCGTTCGACAAGGTCAGGAACCATTTCGGCATGAGCCGTATCTCGCAGGCCGGGGCGCTGGCGGCGCTGGCCGACGACAGCTGGCTGCCGCATGTCCGGGCCGAGGTGGCCGCTGCGCGCGACCGGATCGGCGCCATCGCCCGCGCCAATGGGCTCGCCCCCCTGCCCTCGGCCACGAACTTCGTGACGATGGATTGCGGCGCCGATGGCGCGTTCGCCCGCGCGCTGGTCGCGGCCCTGGCCGAGCGCGGCACCTTCTTCCGGATGCCCTTCGTGGCACCGCACGACCGCTGCATCAGGGTCAGCGCGGGCCGGCCCGCCGACCTCGACGTGCTGGAGGACGTCCTGCCCGACGCGCTCGCCGCGGTGCGATCTCACGCAGAGGTGACTTGAGCTTCCCACGCGGGAAGCACCTTCAACTGGAAGAGCAACCCGGAGGTTTACATGCGCCTTGCTGTCCTTGTCCTCGTCCTTGCGGCCACCGCCGCCTTTGCCCAGACGGCCGACCATTCCGGCCACACGATGCCCGCCGATGCCGCGCCCTCGACAGAGGCCTACATCGCCGCCAACGCGAAGATGCACACCGACATGGCCATCGAGTTCACCGGCGATGCGGACGTGGACTTCATCAAGGGCATGATCCCGCATCACCAGGGCGCCATCGACATGGCACGGGTCGTGCTGGATCACGGCACCGACCCCGAGGTGCGCAAGCTCGCCGAGGAGATCATCGCCGCCCAGGAGGCCGAGATCGCCTGGATGACCGAGTGGCTGGCCGCGCGCGGGCAGTAGAAGCCCGCCCTGCCCCGCGCTAGTCTCGGCGCGGGGAGGAAATTCGATGCACGTACTGATCCTGGGCGCGGCCGGCATGATCGGCCGCAAGGTCACCGCCGCGCTGGTCGCCGGCGCCAAGGTGGGCGACGCGGCCCTGACCCGGCTGACGCTGGCCGACGCGGTGGTGCCCGAAGCGCCGGGTTTCGCGCCGGCCGACTGCGTCGCACTGAACATCACCGACCCGGACGCCCCGGCGCGGCTTCTCGCCGGTCGGCCGGACGTGATCCTGCATCTGGCGGCGGTGGTCTCGGGCGAGGCCGAGGCGGATTTCGACAAGGGTTATGCGGTCAATTTCGACGCCACCCGCGCGCTTCTGGAGGCGATCCGGCGGATCGAGGGGTACCGCCCGCGCCTGGTC
>JBNLCA010000234.1:0-3552 GCA_050303575.1 Paracoccaceae bacterium | reverse complement strand
GGGCCCGAAGGACGAGGCGCTTCGCAAGGCGCGGGTCTGCTACAACCACCTGGCGGGCGACATGGGCATCCGCCTCTACGACAGCCTCGTGGAGCGCGAGTTCCTGAAGCTCACGCGCCAGGGGTTGGACCTTACCGCCGCCGGGGCGGCGTTCATGGAAGGGTTCGGCATCGACCTCGGCGCGCTGCGCACGGCTCGTGCGCCCCTCTGCCGCGAATGCCTCGACTGGTCCGAGCGCCGCTCGCACCTCGCGGGAAGCCTCGGCCGGGCGCTCCTGACGCGGATGGTCGACCGCGGCTGGGCGCGGCGTGTTCCCGATAGCCGGGCGGTCAGGTTCAACCGGGCGGGCGAGGCCGTCTTTGCCGAGACCTTTCCGAACGCCTGAGTGCCGGATGGCCCTTGCGCCGGACCCGGGGCAGGGCGGATGCTGGGGCGCGCAACGCAGGAGGCCGGATCATCATGACCGTCCGGAAGGTCGGCTTTGTCGGGTTCAGGACCGGCGATCTTGCCGCGCTTCGGCGCATGTTCGAGGAGGGGCTCGGCCTACATCCCGACTCCGCGCGCGAGGATCAGGCGAGCTACCGCCTTGCCGACGGGACGCTGGTCGAAGCCTATGGCCCGGCCGACAGGTTCCATGCCTTCTTCACGACCGGCCCGGTGGTCGGCTTCGAGGTCGCGGATTTCGACGCGATCTGGAGCCGCCTCGAAACCATCGGCCTAAAGCGACTGACCAAGGTTCAGGAAAGCGGCGGGCAGAAGTGGGTGCATTTCCGCCTTCCCGACGGCACGGTCGCCGAACTGATCGGACCGGCGCCGGGCCAGGACGCCAGGCCGGAATGAAAACGCCGCCCGAAGGCGGCGCTTCCAACATTCCGTCAGGTTCTCAGAACCCGGCCTTGATCTTCTCGAACTCGGCCAGCATCCGCTCGCGCATCTCGTTGTTCATCGGCGTCTGCGCCAGAAGCGTGGTCGAGATCGGATCGACGAAGGCGGCCTTCATTTCTTCGGGGTCGATCTCGGCCATGCCGGTCGCGTTGGCATGGGCATAGCCGAACCCGTCCAGGAGCGCCTGCGCCGAATCCGGGTTCAGCCAGGCGTTGATGAAGTCATAGGCCTTGTCCTCGGAACCGGGTGCGTCCTTGAAGTTGACGTAGCCGCAGAACCAGTTGGTCACGCCTTCGGCCGGCTGGCGCTGGAAGCCGATCGGGAAGTCTTCCTCGCGCAGGAGCGTCACCGAGTCGTTCCAGACCCACGCGATCTGCACCTCGCCCGAGGCGATCAGTTGCGCCACTTCCGACGGGTCGGCCCAGTAGGTGCGGACGTTCTCGTGCGCCTGCCGCAGCCAGGCCGCCGCCGCGTCGAACTGCGCGTCGGTGACGCTGGTCCAGTCGGTCACGCCGGTCGCCAGGAGTGCCAGCGCCCAGACGTCGTCGGTATTGTCGGGAAGCGAGATGCGGCCGGCATATTTCGGATCGAGGAAGACCTGGAGCGAGGCGACATCCTCGGCCGGGACGGCGTTGGTGTCATAGGCGATGGCGGTGTAGGCGTAGTCGGTCGGGATGTACCAGACGCCCGTGTCGTCCTTGAAGATCTCCGAGGCCAGGAAGCGCCCCTCGATATTGGCGAACTCGGGGATACGGCTGACGTCCCAGGGCTCGATCAGGCCGGCGTCGCGGTACTTCGACACCATCTGCGAGCAGGGATGCGCGACGTCGGCCTTGAAGCCCGAGGCCATCTTCTGGAAGGCCTCGTCGTCGTCGGCGAAGAACGAATAGGTCGGGCCCTCGCCGTACTTGGCGACATAGTCGGCGACCAGCGCCTCGTCCTCGAACCCGGCCCAGTCGAAGACGATGAGGTCGGGGTCGGCGGCGAATGCGGGAAGGGCCAGCGCGGTGAACGCGGTGGAGAGAAGAAGACGCATGGTGGTCCTTTCGGCGATGCGAGAGTGGATGACCAAGCGTTAGAATAGCTCTGGCGCCCTCACAAGGGCCTGATGCAGGATGGGACGGTGCGTCACGGGCACGTTACGGGGGAGTGGGCCATGGCAGCCGAAAATCCGCACTACGATGACCGGATCATCAGCTTTCTGGAAGCGATGTGGGGCGAGGGGTTCCTGTCGCCCGGCGGTCCGGACGAGGTGGCCCGCGTGCTCGAAGGGATCGACCTGCGCGGCAAGCGCGTTCTGGACATCGGCTGCGGCTCGGGCGGGATCACCGCGATGCTGGCCTATGCCTATGGTGCCAGCGAGGTCGTCGGCGTCGATGTCGAGGCGCCGCCCTGCGCGGCGGCCCGCGCGCTGGCCAAGCGCAAGGGCGTGGCCGAACGGGTGGCGATCCGTCAGGTCAAGCCGGGAGGGCTTCCGTTGCCCGACCAGAGCTTCGACATCGTCTTTTCAAAGGATTCCATCGTCCATATCGAGGACAAGGAGGCGCTTTCGGCCGATGTCTTCCGCGTCCTGCGCCCCGGCGGCTGGTTCGTCGCGTCCGACTGGCTAACCAGCCAGGACGGCGAGCCCTCCGAGGCGATGAAATACTACCTCAAGTGCGAGGATCTCGATTTCGGCATGGCCTCGCCCCAACGCTACCGGAAGGCGCTGAAGGCGGCGGGGTTCCAGAAGATCGAGCTGCGGAACCGCAACAAGTGGTACCGCAAGGAATCGGCGCGCGAATTGAAGCGGCTGGCCGGGCCCGAGCGGAAGATGTTCGAGAAACTGACCTCGAAGGCCGAGATCGCGCGCCAGATCAAGACCTGGGAGGCGACGCAGCCGGTGCTCGCCTCGGGCGAGCATTGCCCGCACCACCTGCGCGCCCAGAAGCCGCGGTGACGGCGCGGCGCATTCTCTGGCCAGCCTTTTTCGGTGCCGTGCTGGCGGCCTGGGCGGCGCTCTGGGCGATGGCGCAGACGCTGAAAGGCGTTTCGGTCTACGGAGCCGACTTCTGGGCCGCGCTCTGCGGCGCGGGCGAGGCGGGGTTCGCACCGCTTGCCGCGATGTGGGTGCTCATGGTGGCCGCCATGATGGCGCCGACCTTCGTTCCGGCGCTCTCGACCTGGCTCGACCTGCCCGTGCCCGCCGGACGGCCCGCATCCGCCGCGGCCCTGACGGCGGGATACCTCGCCGTCTGGCTCGGCGCCGCGCTCGGCTTCGCCGCCCTCCAGATGGGCCTCGCGCGCCTCGGCCTCGTTGCCGCGGATGGCACGAGCGTTTCGCATCCGCTGACCGCGCTGCTGTTCCTTGCCGCCGGCGCCTACCAGTTCAGCCGGCTCAAGGCCGCCTGCCTCTCGCGCTGCCGCGCGCCTCTGACCCAGTTCCTGGCCCGCTGGCGCCCCGGCCTCGCCGCCCCCTTCGCGATCGGCCTCCGGATGGGCGCCGACTGCCTCGGCTGCTGCTGGGCGCTGATGGCGCTCGCCTTCGTCGGCGGCATGGCGAACCTCGTCTGGATGGGCTTAGCAACGGCCCTCATGGCGCTGGAAAAGCTGCCGGAAATCGGCCGCCCGTTGACCCGGCCGCTGGGATGGGCTCTCTTGGTCGGAGGGGCCGTCAGCGCCCTGGGA
>JBNLCA010000233.1:0-3984 GCA_050303575.1 Paracoccaceae bacterium | reverse complement strand
GTCGCTGCATCTTTACGGCAAGGCCGAGGGGCGTCCGGGCCGCAAGATGGGCCATGTGAACCGGGCGGCGCCGAAGAGCTGACGCGAGCCGATTCCGGGCGCTCGACCCTGCGACTTCGCCCCGCACCCGTCCGAGGAGAGACTCCGCGGACGGCCCGAAGAGTTCAGAGATACCGGTCCGCCAGGTCGGCGGTCGAGCTCTTCCCCAGGTCCTTCCAGTGCCGCTTGACCCAGACGCTGGCCTTACGGCGACCCGCCGTCTTCAGCCGTGTCAGAAGGCTCCACTCGGGCAGCATCTTCGACCGCGGGTCGATCTTCTCGAACCGCGGCTGGTCGTGGATCTCGTGCAGCCTGAGCCGCCGGACGGCGCGCAAGAGCGGCGGCAGGGTCCAGACCCGGCGCCTTCCCAGCGCCTCCTTCATAAGGGCGATGGCGGTGATGTCCTTCAAAAGGCTCTGGTTGAAGGTCATCTCGGTGATCCGGTCGGGGATTGCCTCCACCGTCTGGGGCGTATCGGACCAGCGCGCCGGGTTGAGCGTGACAAGCAGCAGATCATCGTTCGGGCTTTCGGTGACAAGCGGCAGGAGGGGCGGGTTCGCCGAATAGCCGCCGTCCCAGAAATCGGTGCCGTCGATGGTCACGGGCGGGAAGGCCATCGGCAGACAGGCGGAAGCCAGGATCGCCTCGACCGAGAGGTCGGCGTTGCGAAAGATGCGGGCATGGCCGGTCTGCACCTCGGTCGCCGAGATGTAGAGGCGTGGCGCCTCTGCCGCCCGAAGCGCGTCGAAGTCGACATGCTCGCGCACCACGTCGCCCAGAAGCGTCTGAGCGGTTCGACCGGCCTCGGGCGAAGGCTGGAACTTCAGCCGTCCGTTATCGAAGAGCGACCACCAGGCCGACGAGATGGCGAAGAAATGCGGGAAGGCCTCGGCCGCGCGCAGGGCCGGGTTGCTCTCGCGCGCCGCCCGGTTCACCGCCTTCCAGAACGACCAGAGCCGCGCCTGCGCCTCGGTCCGGCCGCCCGAGACGAAGCCCGAGGCCATGACGGCGGCGTTCATCGCCCCGGCGCTCGCGCCGCTGATCGAGGCGGGGACCAGCCGCTCGTCCTCGAGCAGCCGGTCGAGGACGCCCCAGGTGAAGGCGCCATGCGCCCCGCCGCCCTGGAGCGCGAGGTCGAGCTGGATCGTTCTTGCCACGCGCGCGCTCCCGCCTTGGACCTCCCTTGCTGAGAGAGTAGCGTGCTGCGCTGCAGCGCCAAGTCAGTATTATCCGCTTGATCTGCCTTCAGCGAAGTCTCGCCCCGGCGCGGAATCAAGGCGAAGCCGCCGCGCAGAGCGCCAGCCTGCCGGGACGGGCAGGCGCTCTGCGCGGCTGCCGTGGTGCCCACAGCACGCCTGATCTAACCGCCGGCCAGCCGCGCGACCGCTTGAGTGAAGGTCATCTCGTGGTCGAACCTGCCCCGGGACAGGAACTCGAGCACCTCGGCCAGGACCAGCGGGTTGTTCATCATGAACGTGTGCGTGACCGGCAGGACCATGTGATCGTCCATCCCCTCGAGCCGGGTCGAATCGACCGAGACCTTGCCGTCGTCCGGACCCGGGATCAGTGCCGAGTAGACCGGGTTGACCGACCGGTCACCGGCGATGATGCCAAGCTCGAAGCGCGGGAATCCCAGCCGGTTCGGCACGCTGCCGGGGTCGGTTCCCAAGACCATCCCGGCCGGTCCGTTGATCCACTCGAACGGCCCGAGGTCGCCCAGTTCGTCCACCAGTTCCGAGCCGTGGTTCGGCGGCGCCAGCATGACGACCCGGCCCATCCAGAGCGGCCGGTGCTGGGCCAGCCAGGCGCGCGCGAGGATGCCGCCCAGTGAGTGGGTCACGAAATGCGTGCGCTTGGCACCGCACTGCGCGACAGCCGGTGTGATGTCCTCGACCAGTTGAGCAAAAGTCTCTTCCGTCGAGGGATAGCCGCGGTTGACGACCTGGTAGCCGGCGGCCGAGAGCGTCTCCTCGACCAGAACCATGGAATATTCCGACCGCCCCAACCCGTGCAGCAGGACAACGCAGTCGGCGAGCGCCGGGGCGGGCAGCAGGATCATGAGAAGGGCGAGAACACGCATTGTTGGTAGATAGGGGCGCCGGGCGAATGGACAATTCCGGAATTCCCGCCTTTCTTGGCCCCATGCGACCCAAATCGCCCCGCCTTGCCGTCCGCGCGCTGATCCTCAGCGGGGACCGGCTCCTCCTCGTCAACGCCTATCCCGGCGGGGTCAGCGACCTCTGGTGTCCGCCGGGCGGCGGGGTCGAGGCGGGAACGTCTCTGCCCGAGAACCTCGCCCGCGAGGTGCGCGAGGAGACGGGAATCGAGATCGAGGTCGGCGCACCGGCCCTGGTGAACGAGTTCCACGATCCCGAAAGCGGCTTTCACCAGGTCGACATCTATTTCCGCTGCCGGGCACTGACGGCGATGCCCGTCGACTGGGCCGATCCCGAGGGTATCGTGACCGAGCGGCGGTTTGTCAGCCGCGAGGAACTGGCCGGCTTGCGCTTCAAGCCCGACAGCCTTGCCGACGCGGCCTGGGGCGATGCGCTGCTCTACGATCCGCTGGAAGTGATCGTCCGATGAGCCGCGCCTTCGTCAAGGAAGACAAGCCCGATACCGAACCGCTGCCGGACCTGCCGGTCAGCCCGCATCCGAACTACGTGACGCCCTCGGGCCACGTGGCACTGAAGGCGCGCCTGGCAGATCTGCAGGCCGAACTGGCACGGCTGAAGGCCCGGACGGACCGGCTCGACCTCATGCCCGAGCGGGCGGCCGAGCGCGATATCCGTTATGTCGAGGCGCGGTTGCGGTCGGCGATCCTGGTCGATCCGGCTGGGCAGCCGGCGGGCGAAGTGGCCTTCGGCGCCGCGGTGACGGTGGCGGACGAGGACGGCGAAGAAGTGACGTACCGGATTGTCGGCGAGGACGAGGCGGATGCCGCGCGGCATCTCATCGCACCGCAGTCGCCCTTGGCGCGGGCTCTGATCGGGGCCGGTGTCGGCGACGTCGTGGAATGGCGGCGGCCAAACGGCGCCGTGTCGCTGGAGGTTCTGGCGATCACCTACGGCTGAAGGCGCCGAGCGCGACGCCGGCCAGCACCACCGTCCCGGCCAGAAGCGTGCGCAGCGTCGGCACCTCGCCCAGAAGCGCTGTCCCGCCGACGAGCGCGATCACCGGCACCGTCAGCTGGGCGAGCGCCGCCTGGCTGGCCTGCAGCTTCGGCAGGACCGCGTACCAGAGCGCGTAGCCAAGGCCCGAGGTCACCGCGCCCGAGGTGATGGCGGCGGCGATGCCCTTTTCCGAGGCTCCCGCGCCAATACCGGCAACGGCCATCGCGAAGATCGTCACCGGAAGGGCGAGGACGAAGTTCGCCGCGGTCGAGGAAAGGGGATCGGTCTCGCCCCGCCCGACCAGCGAATAGACGCCCCATCCCAAGGCCGCCGCTGCCATGAGCAGCGCACCCCCGGCATCGGGTGCCGCCGCCCCGGCCGGCCAGAGCAGCCAGACCAGCCCGGCGAACGCAACCCCGGCGCCGGCCCAGCGCCGGGGCGGCATCTTCTCGCCGGTCGCCTCGGCGCCCGCGAACATGGTGATCTGCACACCGCCGAAGAGGATCAGCGCCCCGAGCCCGGCATCGAGCGAGACGTAGGCGAAGGAGAATCCGACCATGTAGAGCGCCAGCGATCCGGCGCCGACGAGTCTTCTGCTGAAGGACAGCCGGCCGCCGCGCAGGGTCACCAGGACCGACAGGACCAGCGCCCCCGAGGCGAGGCGGATGACGGCAAAGAGCGCCGGGGAAATGTCGCCCTCGGCCAGTGCCAGACGGTTCAGGATCGAGTTCGCCGCAAAGGCGACCATGACGACGGCGGTGAGGGCGAGAAAGCGCATGCCCATCGCTAGCACCGGCGCCCGGGCGGGGCTAGTCTCGCGCGATGGACATCC
>JBNLCA010000232.1:0-5258 GCA_050303575.1 Paracoccaceae bacterium | reverse complement strand
AATATATAGGGAGGCCGACATGGCCGAGGGCGTAAAGATGATCTGCCTGGACTGCGGCCAGGCCAACCGGGTGCCTGCTGACAGGTTGGACGCGAAGCCGATCTGCGGAACCTGCGGCAAGGCGCTGGTCGACGGAAATCCGCACGAGGTGGGCTTCACGCAGATGGAGAAGATCATCCGCAAGGACGACCTGCCCGTGGTGGTGGACTTCTGGGCGCCCTGGTGCGGGCCGTGCCGGATGATGGCCCCGGCCTACGCGCAGGCGGCCGAGATGCTGAAAGGCAAGGTCCGGTTCCTGAAGGTGAACACCCAGGAGTTCCCCGAGGCCGCGACGGCCCACCGGATCCAGGGCATCCCGGCGCTGATCCTCTTCAAGGGCGGCCGCGAGGCGGGGCGGCTGGTCGGCGCGCGGCCGGCCGGTGACATCGCCGCCTTCGCGCGGCAAGGGCTGACGCAATCGGCGTAACCCATCCCCCGCGCTTGACAAGCCGCGGGGGATCGCCCAAATAGCCCGCCGTTGGGGTCGTAGCTCAGTTGGGAGAGCGCGTCGTTCGCAATGACGAGGTCAGGGGTTCGATCCCCCTCGACTCCACCAAATTCCACCGTTCCCGAAGCGCCGCTTTTGTGGGCAATTGCGCCCATCCGGACGGCACAGGTCCGTGGCGGCCGGTCAATGCCGCACCTGCACAATGACCGGCGTTCCCTGCCGCTCCGCGCCATGCGTTAACGCACCCAGCAAGTGCCGGAGCCCATGGCTGATCCGCTTTCCATCGTCGTCGTCGAGAAGGACCGCGAGCGCGCCCTTCTGATCGTGGATTCGTTGCGCGCAGCCGGCGACTTCGACGTCCATGTCATCGCCGAGGAAACCGCCCTCGCCCGCCGAATCTCGGAGCGCAAGCCGGATATCGTGTTGGTCGACGTCACCAACCCATCGCGCGACATGCTGGAGGAGTTGACGCTCGCCTCCTCGCCGCTGGAACGGCCGGTTGCCATGTTCGTCGACCAGTCGGACGACGGCCTGACCAAGGCCGCGATCGAGGCCGGCGTCTCGGCCTACGTCGTCGACGGCCTCAGGCCCGAACGGATCAAGCCGGTGCTCGACGCGGCCATCGCGCGGTTCCATCTCTTTGCCCGGATGCGGGCCGAACTTGTCGCCACCAAGCGGGCGCTGGAAGAGCGCAAGACGATCGACCGGGCCAAGGGCCTGCTGATGAAGGCCCGCGGCATGAGCGAGGACGAGGCCTACGCGGCACTGAGGAAGGCCGCGATGGACCAGGGAAAGAAGCTTGCCGAGGTGGCCGAGGCGCTGGTCCTGGCGGCGGGGCTTCTGAAGTAATGGCCGTCACGCTGACAGCCGGGTTCATCCCGCTCGTCGATGCGGCGCCGCTTGTCGTCGCACACGAGTTCGGCTTCGCCGAGGAGGAAGGGCTGGCGCTCGACCTGCGCCGTGCGCCCTCGTGGTCGATGCTGCGCGATCTGCTTGCGCTCGGCCAGATCGAAGCGGCGCACATGCTCTCGCCGCTTCCGGTCGCCATGGCGCTGGGGCTGGGCGGCATGGCGACGCGGATCGATGCGCTGACCGTTCTTTCGGTCAATGGCGACACGGTAACGGTGTCGCGGGCGCTGGCGGCACGGCTGCGCGCGGCGGGCCACGACTTCGCCTTCACCGACGCCGCGGCGGCCGGGCGTGCGCTGATCGGCGCGGCCGGTGGACGGCTGAGAATTGGCGTGCCCTTCCCGTTCTCGATGCATGCCGAACTCCTCTACTACTGGCTCGGCGCGCTCGGTCTGCAGGCGCCGCAAGCGCTTGACGTGCGCACCGTCCCGCCGCCGCTTCTGGCCGAAGCGATGGCGGCGGGCGAGATCGACGCCTTCTGCGTGGGCGAGCCCTGGGGCTCGATCGCGGTCGAGACCGGGGTGGGCGAGCTGCTGCTTCCCGGCAAGGCGATCTGGGCCTTTGCGCCGGAGAAGGTGCTGGCGGTGCGGCACGACTGGGCCGAGACCGAGGCCGAGCTGACCGGGCGCCTGATGCGTGCGGTCTGGCGGGCGAGCCGCTGGCTCGGGGATGCGGGCAACCTTGCGACGATCTCCGACGTGCTGGCGCGGCCGGAATACGTGAATGTCTCGGCCGAGGTGATCGAACGCGCGCTTTACGGCCGGCCCGTCATTTCGCCCGAAGGGACCGAGCGGACGGTGCCCGGGTTCCTGGAGTTCTTCGCCGGCTCCGCCACCTTTCCCTGGCGCAGCCAGGCGGCCTGGATCGGGGCCCGGCTCGCGGCGCGAACCGGCCTCGACCGGGCCGAGGCGATCCGGGCAGCGCGCGAGACGTTCCGCACCGATCTCTACCGCCGGCATCTGCGCGCAGCGGGCGCCGACCTCCCCGGCGCGTCGGCGAAACTGGAGGGCGCGCTCGCCCATCCGACCGCCGTGGCATCCGAAGCCGGGAAGATGATTCTCCATCCCGATTCGTTTTTCGACGGCCAGATTTTTGACCCCGCCAGCGACGACTGACCACATTTTGGGCAGCCGGACCGCATTCCGGCTCTCGGCTGCCTCCCCCGATCCCTGAAACTGCCGTTTCCACTTCGCTGCACCGCGGCGCTCGTGGTAACGATAGGTCAACGCAGGACAAGGGCGTCCCGCGGAGCACCTCCGAAGCCGGAGGTTCCCACCCGAGCAAAGCCGCTCAGACGTTCACGGCCATTCGGCCCGTGGACCAGTCTGTGCGGCTCTTTTTGTTTTCCGGCGCCCCGTTCCTCCCCGTTCGGGCGCCCGCCACGAAGGACAACCTCATGAAACTGCTTGCGACCGCAGCGTTCGTCATTGCCGCGAGTACCGCCTCGGCCGAGATGCTCGACCTGGAAAAGGACGAGCTGACCTTCGGCTTCATCAAGCTCACCGACATGGCCCCCCTCGCGGTGGCCTACGAGAAAGGCTTCTTCGAGGACGAGGGGCTTTACGTCACGCTGGAGCCCCAGGCCAACTGGAAGGTGCTTCTGGACGGCGTGATCGGCGGCCAGCTCGACGGCGCGCACATGCTGGCAGGCCAACCGCTTGCCGCGACCATCGGCTACGGCACCGAGGCGCATATCGTCACCCCCTTTTCCATGGACCTGAACGGCAACGGCATCACCGTCTCGAACGAGGTCTGGGAGGCGATGAAAGCCAACATCCCGACAGGCGATGACGGTCTTCCGGTCCACCCGATCCCGGCGACCGCGCTGAAGCCGGTGGTCGATGCGTTCAAGGCCGAGGGCCGCCCCTTCAACATGGGCATGGTCTTCCCGGTCTCGACCCACAATTACGAGTTGCGCTATTGGCTCGCCGCCGGCGGGCTGAACCCCGGCTACTACAGCCCAGAAGACGTCTCGGGCCAGATCGCGGCGGATGTCTACCTTTCCGTCACCCCGCCGCCGCAGATGCCGGCGACCTTGGAGGCCGGCACCATCTCGGGCTACTGCGTCGGCGAGCCGTGGAACCAGCAGGCGGTCTTCAAGGGTATCGGCGTCCCGGTCATCACCGACTACGAGATCTGGAAGAACAACCCCGAGAAGGTGTTCGGCATGACTGCCGCCTTCGTCGAGGAGAACCCCAACACCGCCATTGCCGTGACCAAGGCGCTCATCCGCGCCGCGATCTGGCTGGACGAGAACGACAACGCCAACCGGCCCGAGGCGGTCGAGATCCTTGCAAGGTCGGAATATGTCGGTGCCGATGCCGAGGTCATCGCCAATTCGATGACCGGAACGTTCGAATATGAAAAGGGCGACAAGCGTGACGTGCCCGACTTCAACGTCTTCTTCCGGCACAACGCGACCTATCCCTTCTATTCGGACGCGGTCTGGTACCTGACCCAGATGCGCCGCTGGGGCCAGATCGCCGAGTCCCATCCCGACAGCTGGTACGACGAGGTGGCAAAGTCGGTCTACCGTCCGGACATCTACCTCCAGGCCGCACGGATGCTGGTCGACGAAGGCCTGGCGAACGAGGCCGACTTCCCGTGGGATTCGGACGGGTACAAGGCCCCTGCCCCCGCCGAGGATTTCATCGACGGCATCGCCTACGACGGCCGCCAGCCCAACGCTTACATCGACAGCCTGCCGATCGGGCTGAAGGGCGAGCAGGTCGTCGTCGGTAACGAGGTCCAGGGCTGAGCCCGGAGAGGCGGAGCCCTTCGGGGCTTCGCCTCGCACACGCGAGGTAGCGAGCATGACCGCCATCGACCCCAGCCAGTTCAACGAAAGCCGCGCCCGGCTCTTCACCCGTATCAACAGGGCCGACCGCTGGTTCCGCGTCCTCGGCCTTGCCTGGATCACGCCGCTTCTGAAGGCGGCGCTGGGCGACAACCCCAAGGCCCAGCTGAAGGAAGTCTGGCGCCTTCTCGGCATCCCGATGGTCGCCATTGCCGGCTTCCTTGCCCTTTGGGCGGCGCTCGCGCCGACGGTGCAGACCTCGCTTGGCGCCATTCCCGGCCCGCTCGAAGTCTGGGAGCAGGCCGTCGTCCTGAACGACGACGCGGCCCGCGAGCGCGAGAAGGAGGCTGCCTTCTACGAACGGCAGGACACGCGCAACGCGCAGCTGATCGCGGACGGCCGTTCAGAGGACGTCAAGGTCCGCGAATACACCGGCAAGCCGACCTACTACGACCAGATCTGGACCTCGATCCAGACGGTTTTCTTCGGCTTCCTGATCGCTACCGCAGTCGCCGTACCGCTGGGCATCACGGCAGGCCTGTCGAAGACCGCGAACGCCGCACTGAACCCCTTGATCCAGATCTTCAAGCCGGTCTCGCCGCTGGCATGGCTCCCCATCGTCACCATGGTCGTCTCGGCGATCTATGCCACGAACGACGGCTTCTTCGCCAAGTCGTTCCTGGTCTCGGCGATCACGGTGACGCTCTGTTCGCTCTGGCCGACGCTGATCAACACCGCGCTTGGCGTGGCGTCCATCGACAAGGACCTCGTCAACGTCGGACGCGTCCTGAAACTCGGCACCTGGACCAAGATCACCAAGCTCGTCCTGCCCTCGGCGCTGCCTCTGATCTTCACCGGTCTGCGCCTCTCTCTGGGCGTGGGCTGGATGGTGCTGATCGCGGCCGAGATGCTGGCGCAGAATCCGGGCCTCGGGAAATTCGTCTGGGACGAGTTCCAGAACGGGTCGTCGCAGTCGCTCGCCAAGATCATGGTCGCGGTGCTGACCATCGGCATCATCGGCTTCCTTCTCGACCGGCTGATGTTCGCGATCCAGTCGCTCTTCAC
>JBNLCA010000231.1:0-3700 GCA_050303575.1 Paracoccaceae bacterium | reverse complement strand
GGACGATCGGGAAGGTGAGCTCGCCCGGGGACGGTGTCAGGATCGCGTCGCACAGCGAGCCCGACGAGCGGTCGTTACTCTCGCGCCCGCCCGATACGAGTGATCGGGCGAAGTCGTCGAATCCTTCGGGCTCGGCCGGTCGCACCCGGAAGCCCGGCGCCTTCGCCTCGAGCGCCAGCGCCACGCCCGCCGTCAGCCCGCCGCCGCCGCAGCAGACCAGTACGTCGCAGGGCGGAATGCCTTCCTCGGCCGCCTGCTCGGCAATCTCGAGGCCGGCGGTGCCTTGGCCGGCAATCACCTCGGGCTCGTCATATGGCTTGATCAGCGTCAGCCCGCGCTCGGCCGAAAGCGCCGCCCCGATCTCCTCGCGGCTCTCGCCGCCGATCCGGTCGTAGAGCACCACCTCGGCCCCCAGCGCGCGGGTATTGTCGATCTTCAGCCTCGGCGCATCGGCCGGCATGATGATGACCGACGGCACGCCGTGCAGCTTCGCCGCGTAGGCCACGCCCTGCGCGTGGTTGCCGGAGGAGAAAGCGATCACCCCGCGCGCCCGCACCTCCGGCGTCAGCGCCGAAATCGCCGACCAGCCGCCGCGGAACTTGAACGAGCCGGTGTGCTGCAGGCACTCGGCCTTCACGAAGAGCCGCCGCCCTGCGATCTCGTCAAGGAAGGGCGACGAGAGGAGCGGCGTCCGCCGTGCGTGCCCCTTGAGCCGCCCGGCGGCCGCTTCGATCATGTCGATGTTCATGGGTGATCCGTGGTGTGGTTCGACCCGAGGTTTGCACGACCGGGCAGGAGGGGCAAGCGTGCCCGATGCGCGGACCTCTGCGCTCAGCCCGGCCGCATCGTCTCCAGCCATGCCGTGATGGCCGCCACGCTCTCCGGCTCGTCGAGGAACGGGATATGCGCCCGGCCCGGCACCTCTGCGTAGATCATGTCCGGCCGGCGCCGGCGCATCTCGGCGGCGGTGGCCACCGACAGAAGGTCCGAGTTCGCGCCCCGGATCAGGGCGACCGGCAGGCCCGCCAGCGCGTCGAACAGCGGCCAGAGATCCGGCGCCTCGCCCTCGAACGCGGCAAGGAAGCTCTGCCGAAGGCCGGGGTCGTAGTTGATCTTCAGCCGCCCGTCTTCCTCGACGAAGAAATGCCGCGCCTCATCCATCCAGCGCTCCGCCGGCACGTCCGAGAAGCCGGGATTGTGGCGCGGCATCGCGGCGGCGGCCTCCTCGAAGGTCCGGGCCGAGGGGTTGCGGCCGACATAGTCGAAGATACGCTCGAGCCCCGCCCGCTCGATCACCGGCCCGACGTCGTTCATCGCAAGGCCCAGCATCCGGTCTTTCGCCGTTGCCGCGAGAAGCATCCCGATTAGCCCGCCGCGCGAGGTGCCCAGCACCGCCGCCTTGCCGATGCCAAGATGGTCGAGGAGCGCGAGCGCATCCTTCGCCTCGTTCGGCACCGTGTAGGTCATCGGGTCCGGCGACCGGTCCGACCGCCCCCGCCCGCGATAGTCCATCCGGATGAGCCGCACCGGCGGCAGGTGCGGCGCGAGGTAGTCGAAGTCGCGCGTGGTGCGGGTAAGACCGGCGAGGCACAGAAGCGGCAGGCCTGCACCCTCGTCCTCGTAATGGAGCGAAAGGCCGTCGAATGTGGTGAAGCTGGGCATCAGGCGCTCGCGACGTCGGGGATGGAGGTGAGATCGGAAAGGACATGCGCCGGCTGCGCCGGCAACCGGTCCATCGGCTCGTCCGCGCGGTTCACCCAGGCGGCGACAAAGCCGTACCCGGCGCCCGCCGCCGCGTCCCAGCCGTTCGAAGAAACGAAGAGCACTTCCTCCGGCTGCGTTCCGAACCGCGCCCCGACCAGGTCGTAGACCCCGCGCGCAGGCTTGAAGATGCCGACATCCTCGACGCTCAGGGCCGCGTCGAGAAACTCGCCGATCCCGGCCGAGTGCACCGCCCCGTCCAGCATGTCCGGAGAACCGTTCGACAGGATGGCTGTTGCGAAGCCGCGCGACTTGAGCTCGGCCAGCATCGCGGGGACCTCCGGGTAGGCCTGAAGCTCCCAGTAAAGCTGCAAGAGCCGCTCGCGCAGCTCGTCCCCGGCAAGCCCGTTCGCCTCCATCGCCCAGTCGAGACCGTCCTGCGTGACCTGCCAGAAATCGCAATGGCTGCCCATGACCGCACGGAGCCAGCTGTATTGAAGCTGCTTCAGCCGCCAGTCCCGCGCCAGCGCCGGCCAGACCTCGGCCAACGCCTCTTGCCCCCGTTCGGCCGCCGCGATGCGTGCGGCGGCGGCAACGTCGAAAAGCGTGCCATAGGCATCGAAGACGCAGGCGCGGATCGGCATGTCGGTCCCCCTTGCCGGCAAGACTGGCACGGGGCGCGGCCGAGGGAAAGCTCAGAGGTAGAAGGAGAGAAGCGACCAGCCGCCCGCCAGGTGCGCGGCGGCGGTGAAGACATAGGCGGCCGCGGCCAGGATCCCGTCCTTCCAGTTCATCCGCGTCTGCACCCGGCTCAGCGTGTCGGCATGCATCAGGCTCTGCGCGCCCATCAGCGCGATGAAGAACAGGATCAGGCTGTGCTTGTAAATCGCTGCTGCAGCAAGCCCGGCGCTCATCGCCACGGTCAGGACGTTCGCCGCCGCCGGCCAGAACGTGTAGGCTATCGTCCTCAGGCACCGTCCGCCGTCGAGCGGCCAAAACGGCAGGAGGTTCAGGAAGTTCAGGACCGCGGTGACCGAGGCGAAGATGTAGAAGAACTCGCCCACCTCCGGCGAGAAGGAGTAGGCGTATTTCGAGATCGCATAGGCCAGCACCATCGGCGCGACCGAGATGCCCGGGCCCATCAGGGTGATGAAGAAATCCTTCTTCTGCGTCGCCGGCAGCGAGTTCGAGATCGCATAGCCGCCCATCAGCGGGACGAGCCGGAACCGGGCGTCGTCGTGGCCCGCGACCCGGAAGGCGGCAACATGGCCGAACTCGTGGATCATCACCGAAAGGATCAGCGCGACCCCGTACATCGGCCCGAAGAAATAGCCCGCCGCGATGACGGCGAGGACGCCCATCGCCAGGCTCTCGGTCTCGAACCCGACGATGGTGATGCCGTGACGACCCACCAGCCCTCCACGCAGCGCGTAGAGGGTGAGCGCGACAAAAACGAGACCGGCAACAAGCATTCCAGAACCCAGTTCCCCGGCGGCGGAGGTAAAGGGCAAAAGGGGCGGGAATTGGGCGCGGGGAGCGTTCGGGGCCTCGCTTCGCTCGGTGTCGCTTGTTAGCCTCCGCTTCGCCTTGGCGGGGGCTCTGCCCCGCCGCCCTCACGGGCGACCCCCCCCACGGTATTGGGGACACCGGGAAGCGCCAGAAGAGGCTTTCTCTTTTGGTTCTCAAATATTCTCGGGGGTGAATTCGCGCATCAGCGCGAAGAGGGGGTCCGAGGGCCCCCTTTCTGCCGAGGCGAAGCCGAGGCCATCGAAAGCGCCGGGCCGCAGGCGCTGCCGAGGGTAGCCCTCGCTGTCAGCCCGGCCGTTCAGGCGGCCGGATATCCCACCGTCTTCAGCGCGTCCCGGATCTCGTCGAGGATCGCCGGATCGTCGATCGTGGTCGGCATCTTGAACTCCAGGCCGTCGGCGATCTTGGCCATCGTGGCGCGCAGGATCTTGCCCGAGCGGGTCTTGGGCAGACGGTCCACCACCACCGCCAG
>JBNLCA010000230.1:0-6795 GCA_050303575.1 Paracoccaceae bacterium | reverse complement strand
CGCGCGTTCGACATCGGCGCTGTCTATTACCGCGTTCTTGTCATGCTGCCGAACGGCCGCGTCGTCAGCGTCGTGATCGAGGCCCGGTCGGGCAACTACGTCTCGCCGCAGTCGGCAAGCGCACGCGAGGTTCGGCAGCTTGCCTCGGAAGCGCCGGGCAACTCGGGCAACGCCGGTTCGAACGGCAATGCCAACGGAAACGGAAACGGGAACAGCAACGGGAACAGCAACGGAAACGGAAGCGGCAACGGCGGCGGAAACGGGAACAGTAACGGCAACAGCAACGGAAACAGTGGCGGCGGCGGCAACGGCGGCGGCGGCGGTGGGAACGGAAACGGCAACGGCAACAGCAACGGGAACAATAACTAGTTGATTGCCCGCCGCGCAGGTCCGTATTCTGCGACCCGAAAGATGCGGATCCTTTTAGCAGAAGATGACGTCGCCCTGGGCGACCAGGTCAAGCGGGCCCTCTCGTCCGAGGGGCACGCGGTAGACGTCACTGGCGACGGCATCGAAGCCGCGCATCTTGGCTCGACCGAGCCCTATGACCTTGTAATCCTCGATATCGGCCTGCCTTCGCGCGATGGTCTGTCCGTTCTGAAGGAATGGCGCCATACCTCCGTCGAGACGCCCGTTCTGCTTCTCACCGCCCGCGATTCGTGGTCCGAGAAGGTCGACGGGCTGGATGCGGGCGCCGACGATTACATCACCAAGCCGTTCCACATGGCTGAACTTGCCGCGCGCGTTCGGGTCATGCTGCGCCGCAAGACCGGCCGGACCCAGCAGCTCGTCAGCCGTGGCGACATCGAGATCGACCTCAGGAACGGCCGGGTCCTGAAATCCGGCATGCCGGTCGACCTGACCCAGCAGGAAATGGCGGTGTTGAGCTACCTCGCCCACAATTCGGGCCGGATGATCTCGCGCACGGAGCTCTCCGAGCACATCTACGAGTATGATCAGGACCGTGATTCGAACACGATCGCCGTCTTCATCGGCCGGCTCAGGAAGAAGCTCGGGCCCGAGCTGATCTCGACCTCGCGCGGCCGTGGCTACATGATCGACGACATCTGATGCGATCGCTCCGGCGAAGCATCATCCGCGGGATATACCTGTGGGTGGGCATCGGCGTCGTCCTTTGCTTCTTTCTTCTGCTCACCGTCTTCCAGAACTACTCGCAGCGCCGGTTCGACCAGGCGCTCGCCTCGCATCACCGGCAGGTCGTGATCGCGCTGGCCGATACCCGCGGCGATCCCGATCTGCTGCAGGCCTACCTGACCTATCCCGACTTCCGCATCACGCTGTCCGGCCTCTACTGGCAGGTCGAGCAACAGGACGGCACGATCATCACCTCGCCCTCCACCGCCTTCGAGACGATCGAGCATCCGCATCCGGACAACAACGATCTCGAGACGTTCGAGGGCGTGGGCCCGGACGGACGGGTGCGCGGCATGCACCAGCAGATCACGCTCGACGACGGGTCGGTCTGGACCGTCATTGTCGCCCAGTCGCTCGCGGTGCTCGAGCGCGACCGCAAGGAGGTCGGTTCGGGATTCGTCCTCGCCCTCATCGTCGCGGCCGCGATCGGCCTCATCGGGGTCGGCTTCCAGATGCGGTTCATCTTGCGCCCACTCACCCTTCTGCGCAGCGAGGTGGCCGACCGCTGGCAGGCCGGCGAGGCGCTGAAGACCGAGGCCTTCCCGATCGAGGTCTCGCCGCTGATCGAGGACATCAACACGCTTCTGACCCGCAACCGCGGCGTCGTCGACAGCGCGCGCCGGCAGGCGGCTGACCTTGCGCATGCGCTGAAGACACCGACCGCGGTGATCCGAAACGTGCTGGAGCGGCCGAAACGGGGCGCGAAGGACATCGGCGAGGCGAAGGAGGCGCTCGACCGGATCGACGCCCAGATCCTGCGCTCGCTCGCCCGCATCCGCGCCGGCAACGCCGCAGCCATGGCCTACCGGACCAACGTGCGGATCTCGTGCGAGCGCCTGGCCCGCTTCTTCAACACGATGCGCGGCAAGAAGACGATGACGGTCAGTGTCGAGGTGCCCGAGGACCTGGCGGTGATGATGGACCAGCAGGATCTCGAGGAGGTGCTGGGCAACCTCTTCGAGAACGCCCTGAAATACGGCGGCCACCTGCTGCGGGTTTCGGCGTCCGTCGAGGACGAGATCGTCGCCATCTTCGTCGATGACGACGGTCCGGGCGTACCCGAGGAACGACGGACCGACGTGCTGCATCCGGGCCGGCGCCTTGACGTCTCGGCGCCCGGATCGGGCCTCGGCCTCGCCATCGCCAACGATCTCGTCAAGGCCTATGGCGGCGGCATCGAGCTTGACACGGCGCCCGACCTCGGCGGCCTGCGGATCGTCATCCTGCTTCCGCAGATCGGCACGCTGCGACCGGGCGGAGACGAGGAGCCCGCTACCGAAGGGTGAGATCGGCCCTGGCCGATTGAGCGAGGACCGTCCGCGCATTCGGGATGTCGTTGCCCATCGCCCGCAACCGCGCCGCCTCGGGCGCGAGCCCGTGGTCGAGCCAGCGCTTCACCAGCCGCCGTTCCAGTTCGGCCTCGGGCACCTCGAGGAAGACGGTGAGGTCGAAGAGCGGTCTGAGCTCGCGCCAGACCGGGGCGTCGAGCAGGAGATAGTTCCCCTCGACGATCAGGAGACGTTCGTCGGGCCCGATCACCTCGGCCCCGGCGCGCGCCAAATCGGCCGCCCGGTCGAAGGCCGGGATCGCCACCGGACCGCCCGCCCTGAGCCGCCGCATCAGGTTCAGGAACCCGTCGGCGTCGAAGGTCTCGGGCGCGCCCTTGCGCTCCCGCAGCCCGCGCGCGTCAAGGACGGCGTTGTCATAGTGAAAGCCGTCCATCGGCACGACCCGGGCGCCGGTCAGCCGCGCCGCGCCCTCGGCGACGGTCGACTTGCCTGCGCCCGGCGGTCCGGCGAGGCCGACGATACACCGCCCCGCCCCCGCCCGCGCGCCCATCGCCTGGGCCAGCGCCTCGGCTGTCTTGTCTGCCGTCATCGTCACCCGAAGATGTCCGCCGTGATGCCGGCATACCAGTCGAGCGATTCGCGGTAGTTGGCTTTGCGGACCGCCGGGTCCTCGCCCATCTGGCTGATGAAGCTGTCGACGCTGGCGATCTTCTCGTCGGTCGGCTCGTAGGTGGCGCCAACCTTCACGCTGTCGTCGGCATCGATGAGCGACCAACAGGTGTTGGCGTAGCGTGCCGGGAAGGCGCGCGCGCCGGTCAGTGCCGCGCGAATGGCGTTCGCAGCCACCTTGGCCTGGCTGTTCGCCGCGAAGGCCGACTTTGGCATGTCGCCCTGCTCGGCCGCGTCGCCGACCACGGTGACGAACTCGTCCGCCCTCGTCGTCATGGTGTAGGGGTCGACCGGAACCCAGCCGGCCTCGGTCGTCAGGCCGGCCTCGGCGGCGATCTTCCCGGCGCGCTGGGCCGGGATGATGTTGGCGACATCGACTTTCTCGACGATGCCGTCCACCACGATCTCCATCGCCGAGGGCCGCACCTCGATCCGGTCGGCGCCGAAGTCCGGGCCGATGCGGGTGATCATGCCCGGATAATGCGCCTGCCATCCCTCCTCGAAGAGCGCCTGCTTGGCGTAGGTTTCCTTCGGGTCGAAGATCAGGATCTTCGCCGTCGGGTTCCGGTTCGCCAGGAAGTGCGCCACCATCGAGACCCGCTCGTAGGGCGCGGGCGGGCAGCGCGAGGGGTTGGGCGGCGCGACAAGGCCGAACACCCCGCCGGGCGGCATCTCGTCGATCTTCGACTTCAGAAGCCGGACCTGCGCCCCGCCCTTGTAGGCATGCGGCATGACCTCGGCATCTGCCTCGGACCAGCCCGGCACGGCCCCCTCGACGAAGTCGATGCCCGGCGCGATCACCAGCCGGTCGTAGGCAAGGACCGTGCCGCCCGCCGTCGTCACCGTCCGCGCCGCCCGGTCGATCCCGGCCGCCCGGTCCGCGACCAGCGCGATCCCGTAGTCCGACGCCAGCTTGTCGTAACCGAACGACAGGTCCTGGTAGTCGCGGAACCCGCCGACATAAAGGTTCGAGAAGAAGCAGGTGTGGTAAGTCTCGTTCGGCTCGACCAGCGTGACCTCGACCGCGCCGTCCGAATCCTTGGCGACGTAGCGCGCGATTGTTGCGCCGCCCGCACCGCCCCCGATGACCACCAGCTTCGGCTTCGCCTGACCGATTGCCGCGGGCGCGGCGAGGAGCCCCGCCGCCGTTGCCGCCGTGCCGAGGAACCTGCGCCGTGTCTGAGCCATCCTGTCCTCCCCTGAGCGCGAGGCCCCTGAGCGCGAAGCCTTGCCGGCGACCAGCCTACAGCCTCGACCCGCCGCGCTCCATCCCGACCATCGTCCTACTCGGCCGGCGCTTGGGTCGAGAAATGGGCCGCAAGCGCGGCGATCTCCTCGTCGCCCAGACGCGCGGCGATGGCCCGCATGACCGGATCCGCACCGTTGCCGGCACGATAGGCCAGCAGGCTGGCAACGAGATGCTCGGGCGCCCGGCCGACGAGCGCGGGAATGCCCTCCGCATGGCCTGAAACCCGGTGACAGGTCACGCATTCCGCCGAGAGATAGGCGCCGTAGTCGAGATCCGCCGGAAGCGCGAGCACCCGGTCGACCTCGGCATCCCCCGCCCCGGCGGGCGTCGCGCCGAGGCAGGCGCCGATCATCGCCGCCCGCGGGCTAAGCAACATCTTCGGCCTCCTGTCGCTTTCCGGACGTGACCACCGATTGTACCGGAATGTAAGGCTTGCCGCATATTCTTCATCATATTAGCTTATGTCGATATTAGGTAGACGCTTGAATGGAAACGATGTCCCTTCCCCCGGCCCTGCGCCGGACGGCCGCAGGAGTGCGGCCCGGCCCGACGCGTGTCCGCGCCGGACGCAGGAGGCACGCATGACGCCGCCGGGTGAGGACGACGCCGGACCGCCGCCCATCGACACGTCAGGCATGGAAGCCAAGGCCGACGAGGCGACGGCGCTTCTCAAGGCGTTGAGCCACGAGGGACGGCTAATGATTCTGTGCCACCTCACCTCGGGCGAGAAATCGGTGACCGAGCTTGAATCCATGCTCGACTCGCGGCAGGCGGCGGTCAGCCAGCAGCTCGCCCGCCTCCGGCTGGAGGGCATCGTGACCACCCGCCGCGAGGGCAAGACGATCTACTATTCGCTCGCGGACGAACGCGTGCGGCGGATCATCGGCGTGATGTACGACATCTTCTGCTCGGTGCCGTGAACCTTCCCACCCGCGCCTTCGGGGGCGCAACCTAGGAAGGGCTCCGTTCCGACGGGAACGGCGGGACGACCGGTGAACTGGGTGCCCGCGGCTCGGCACGCCCGCCAAGGTCAGGTTGCGGGACTTGCCGCCTCCATGCTTTCCGATGCATCACGAAGGGGGAGCTGCACGCATCGTCGGCTTCCGCCAGAACGCCGCCGGGGCAAACCCGGGACAACCGCGAGGAACCCATGTCCGTCAGATTCGCCATCCTCGGCGCCGGCCGCATCGGCCAGGTCCACGCGCGCGCCATCGCCACGACGCCGGGCGCCACGCTCGTCGCCATCGCCGAGCCGGTGGCCGAGACCGCCGAGAAGGTGGCCCGCGAGCACGGGTGCGCGATAAGGTCCATCGACGAGGTGGAACGCGCGGACGATATCGACGCCGTCGTCATCTGCACGCCGACCGACACTCATGCCGAACTGATCGAACGCTTCGTGCGCGCCGGCAAGGCCGTCTTCTGCGAAAAGCCCGTGGACCTGTCGATCGACCGGGTGAAGGCCTGCCTGAAGGTCGTCGAGGCCGAGCGCGGCACGCTGATGGTCGGCTTCCAGCGCCGCTTCGACCCCGACTTCATGGCGCTCAAGCACGCCATCGACGAGGGCCGCATCGGGACGGTCGAGATGGTCACGCTGACCTCGCGCGATCCCGGACCGCCGCCCTACGAATACATCAGGCGCTCGGGCGGCATCTTCCGCGACATGACGATCCACGATTTTGACGTCGCCCGCTGGCTTCTCGGCGAGGAGGTCGAAACGGTCTTCGCCGCGGCCTCGGTCCTGACCGATCCCGAGATCGGCCGCCTTGGCGACCATGACAGCGTCAACGTCATCCTGACCACAGCGTCGGGCCGGCATTGCACCATCACCAACTCGCGGCGGGCCAGCTACGGCTACGACCAGCGGATCGAGGTGCATGGCTCGAAAGGGTCGGTCTCGGCCGAGAACCACCGCGAGGCGCGGATCGAGATCGCCGACGGCGCGGGCTATACCCGTCCGCCGCTCCTGAATTTCTTCATGACCCGCTACATCGCGGCCTATGCCAACGAGATCGCGGCCTTTACCGATGCGGTCCAGAACGGCACGCCCATCGGCAACGACGGCCGGGCCGGACTGATGGCGCTGGCGCTCGCCGAGGCGGCGCTGAAGTCGGTGGCCGAGGGTCGCGCGGTCAAGGTGTCCGAGGTCCTGTGATGGCCAAGCTCGACCTCATCACCATCGGGCGGTCGTCGGTCGACCTTTACGGCACGCAGGTCGGCGGCCGGCTCGAGGACATGGGGTCGTTCGAGAAGTATATCGGCGGGAGCCCGACGAACATCGCCTGCGGCACGGCGCGGCTGGGGCTCCGCTCGGCGGTCATCACCGGCGTCGGCGACGAACATATGGGGCGCTTCATCCGCGAGCAGCTGGCGCGCGAGGGCGTCGACGTGCGCGGCGTCAAGACCGATCCCGACCGGCTGACGGCGCTCGTGCTC
>JBNLCA010000229.1:0-2483 GCA_050303575.1 Paracoccaceae bacterium | reverse complement strand
GGGGATCAGTGCAATGCGTGGGGAGGCCCAGCTCCACCGGATTGCCATTCATTCCTCCCGATTCGGCGTGTTTTCTTGTGATTTTCGCCGATTTATGAGCGTCTCGACGCCCCTTGTATTAACGGTAATATAAATGTAGCTTCGATGGCGCGTCAACGGAATTGTCCGGACGAGGGAGGAATCATGCCAGCCGAGATCAACGGCATTCCGGCCATCGGGCTGGGGACCTACGGACTGACCGGGCAAGGCGGCCTCGACGCGATGGGATCGGCGCTCCGCCAGGGCTACCGGCACCTCGACACCGCCCAGACCTATGGCACCGAAGAGAACGTCGGGAAGGCCGTTGCAGCCTCAGGCCTCGCCCGCGGCGACGTCTTCGTGACGACCAAGATCACCGAGTCGAATCTCGGACGGATCGGCGACAGCATCGACGAAAGCCTCGCCGTGATGGGGCTCGACCATGCCGACCTTGTCCTGATCCACTGGCCGGCGCGAAACGACAGCCCGGGCGTCCGCGACTATATCGGCGACCTCGCCCGCGCGCAGGATGCCGGCAAGGCACGGCTGATCGGCGTCTCGAACTTCACCCGCCGCCATGTCGACGAGGCGATCGCCGAGATCGGTCCCGACCGGCTCGCCACCAACCAGGTCGAACAGCATGTCTTCCTTCAGAACCGCTTGCTGGCCGACCATTGCCGCGCCGCCGGCATCGCGATGACAGCTTACCGCCCGCTGGGCGGCGGCGGCCTTGGCGACGAACCGGTGCTGACCACCATCGCCGACCGGCTCGGTGCCGGGGTCAACCAGGTCGCGCTCGCCTTCCTTCTGTCGCAGGGCTCGGTCGTCATTCCGAAGTCCTCCGATCCCGAACGGCAGGCGTCGAACCTCGGCGCCGCCGGGATCACGCTGAGCGAGGACGACATCTCGGCGATCCGCGCGCTGGATCAGGGCCGGCGCGGCATCGCCCCGAGCTGGGGACCGGACTGGGACTAGGGGCGCAGCGATCGGGCCGGGGCCCGCAGGGAGCGAGACGATGGGAATATTCACGACAATGGGCCATGTCGCCTTCAAGGTGAACGACCTTGAGAAGTCGGTTGCCTTCTACAACCGGATCGGCTTTCCCGAGATGCTGAGGCTGCTCGATGCCGAAGAGAAACCGTGGATCGTCTACCACCGGATCAACGACAATCTCTATCTGGAGCTCTTCCCCGGCGGCACCGGCCGCCCTGCCCCGGACAACGCGCAGACCGGGATGAACCACTTCTGCCTGACCGTCGAGAATGCCGACCGGGCCGAGGCCGACCTCGCCGCCGCCGGCATTCCGCTGATGCGCCCGCGCAAAACCGAGCGCGGCGTCGACGGCAACTGGGGCATGTGGATCGAGGACCCGGACGGCAACCGGATCGAGATCCAGGAAATGGCGCCCGACTGCATCCAGTACCAGGCCGAGCGCCGGCTGGGCGCGGGCGACGGCCCGACCACGCTGACCGCCTATTGAGGAGGGACTTCGATGATCAAGGTGAAACAGGTCGCCCACGTCTGCATCTTCGCGCATGACCTCGACGCGACGCGCGATTTCTACGAGCGGGTTCTGGGCCTCTCGACCCAGTTCAACTTCCTGCGCGATGGCAAGATCTTCGGCTTCTATCTCAACGCCGGCGGCCGCAGCCATGTCGAGGTGTTCCAGAAGGACGGAACCAGCTTCGAGGAAACGAACCAGATCAACCATCTCTGCCTCGAGGTCGAGGATCTGGACGCGGCCATCGCCCATGTGAAGGCGGAAGGGGTCGAGCCGACGCGACCCAAGAAGCTGGCCTGTGACGACACCTTCCAGTGCTGGCTGAAGGACCCAAACGGGGTGAAGATCGAACTCTTCCAGTATACCGACAAGAGCGCCCAGTTCACCGGCGGTGACCGCGTCGCTGACTGGTAGCGCGCGGCGGCTTTCTGTATCGGTCGCGCTGGACGAACGACGGGGATCGTGAAGCGATGGGCCGGCCAAGGGCGACGCTGAAGGATATTGCCGAGGCCACGGGCTTTTCGGCCAACACCGTATCGCTGGCCCTGCGCAACAGCCCGCGCCTGCCCGAGGCGACACGCGCGCTGATCCTGAAGGAGGCCGAGCGGCTCAACTATTTCCCGAACCACATTGCCCGGTCGCTGGCGTCGAGCGCGACGCGGACCATCGGGCTGGTGATGACGGATATCCTGAACCCGACGCTGACGCTGGCGGCGCACACGATCGAGCGCGAGCTGTCGCGCGCGGGCTACGCGGTGATGTATGCCGCCTCGGACGGCGACGTCGAGCGTGAGAAGCGGGCGATCGAGCTGTTCCTCTCCTACCTCGTCGACGGCATTCTGGTCTATCCGGCGAACCGCAACAGCTTCGATCACATCAAGGCGGTTGATGCCGCCGGCACTCCGGTCCTGACCCTGGTCGACGTGCCGGGATCGGGGCTCGACACCGTCACAATCGACGACCG
>JBNLCA010000228.1:0-7064 GCA_050303575.1 Paracoccaceae bacterium | reverse complement strand
AGCTCGGGCTTCTTGCCCATCAGCCGCTCGACCAGGTCGCCGGTCTCGCCCGGCGCGTCCTCGTCGATGGTCACCCGGATCAGCTTGCGGGTCTTGGGGTTCATCGTGGTGTCCTTCAGGTCCTTGGCGTCCATCTCGCCCAGGCCCTTGAAGCGCTGGACGTCGATCTTGCCCTTCCCGCCCAGGCCCTTGGCCAGCATCCGTTCCTTCTCGGCATCGTCGGCGACGTAGACGCGGGTTGCGCCCTGCGTCAGCCGGTAGAGCGGCGGGCAGGCGAGGTAGAGGTGCCCCTTGTCGATCAACGGCCGCATCTGGGTGAAGAAGAACGTCATCAGGAGCGACGCGATATGCGCCCCGTCGACGTCGGCGTCGGTCATGATGATGACCTTGTCATAGCGCAGGTCGTCGACGTTGAACTTGGTGCCCATGCCGGTGCCAATCGCCTGGCAGAGGTCGGCGATCTCCTGGTTCTGGCTCAGCTTGCCCGACGCGGCGCCCAGCACGTTCAGGATCTTGCCGCGCAGCGGCAGCATCGCCTGCGTCTCGCGGCTGCGCGCCATCTTGGCCGAGCCGCCGGCCGAGTCGCCCTCGACCAGGAAGAGCTCAGTCCCCTCGCGGTTCTGCGCCGAACAGTCGACCAGCTTGCCCGGCAGGCGCAGCTTCTTGGTGGCGGACTTGCGCTGGGTTTCCTTCTCGGCACGGCGGCGCATCCGTTCCTCGGCGCGCAGCACCAGGAAATCGAGGATCGCGCCCGCCGACTTGGTGTCCGCCGCCAGCCAGGTGTCGAAGTGGTCGCGCACCGCGCCCTCGGTCATCTTCGCCGCCGACTCGCTCGAGAGGCGATCCTTGGTCTGGCCGACGAAGGCCGGCTCGCGGATGAAGCACGAGACCAGCGCGCAGGCGCCGCCGGCGAGGTCCTCGCGCGTGATGTCCTTGGCCTTGCGGTTATTGACGCGCTCGCCATAGGCCCGGATGCCCTTCAGGACCGCCGCCCAGAAACCCGCCTCGTGCGTGCCGCCCTCGGGCGTCGGCACCGTGTTGCAGTAGGACTGGATGAAGCCGTCGCGGCTGGGCGTCCAGTTGATCGCCCATTCGACATAGCCCGGCTCGCCGAACTTCTCCTGGAACGAGACGCGCCCCGCAAAAGGCCGGTCGGAATAGGTGGTCGCCCCGGCCAGCTGGTCGCCAAGGAAATCGGCGAGGCCGCCGGGGAAGTGGAAGGTCGCCTCGCGCGGCGTCTCGCCGTCGTCGATGGCGGATTTCCAGCGGATCTCGACGCCCGAGAACAGATACGCCTTCGACCGCACCATCTTGAAGAGGCGCGCCGGCTTGAACCGGTGGTGGCCGAAGATTTCCTCGTCGGCGTGGAAGGTGGTCGTCGTCCCGCGCCGGTTCTGCGTGACACCGGTCTTCGCGGCGGGCCCGAGCGGCACCCCGCGCGAGAAGCGCTGCTCCCAGACTTCCTTGTTGCGCGCGACCTCGACCACCAGCGTATCCGAAAGCGCGTTGACCACCGACGCGCCGACGCCATGAAGGCCGCCCGACGTCTCGTAGGCCTTGCCCGAGAACTTGCCGCCCGCGTGCAGCGTGCAGAGGATCACCTCCAGCGTCGACTTGCCGGGAAACTTCGGATGCGGCTCGACCGGCATGCCGCGGCCGTTGTCGCGCACGGTGACCGAGTAGTCGTCGTGCAGCTCGACCTCGATCCGGTTCGCGTGACCCGCCACCGCCTCGTCCATCGAGTTGTCGAGGATCTCGGCGACGAGGTGATGCAGCGCCCGCTCGTCGGTGCCGCCGATATACATGCCGGGGCGCTTGCGGACCGCCTCGAGCGGTTCCAGCACCTCGATGGAATCGGCGTTGTAGTCGTCCGGACCGTTGAGAAGATCGTCGGGCATCAGGCTGCTCTATCTTGTGGTTTGTTGCACCTATTAGAGCAGGTTTGGGGGGCCGGTGAAAGGCCCGGCCCCGCCCGAATCAGTAGGAAATCACCCCGGCATTGTAGGTCTCGACGTTGATCTGCACCGGATTGCCGTCCAGCGTCTCGGCCTCGATATGGACCGGCGGGTGGCCGAGGTCCGAGGCGAGCTGGTTGGCGGGAGACGAGGGCAGGACATTGACCCGGACGCCGCCGCCGAGGTTGTCGAAGCTCGCACCGTTCGTGGGCGAGAAATGCCCGTCGCCGCGGACATAGCCGGTCAGCGGTCCGGCACTCGCCCCGGCCTCGACGCGGATATCGACGCGGCCATCGCCCTGCACGACCACATGGACCGAAAGCCCCGGCACGGCGAGCGAGAAGCCGGCGTTGAGCCCCGGGATCAGGATGCCGTATTCGGGGATCTCCTCCTCGCAGCGATAGCTTGTCGGGTAAGGCTTGCCCTCCATGCAGGCGAGCTGCGCCGAGCCGTTCTCCATCTCGCAGGTCACCGACATGATGCCGCCGATGATCGACTTGGGGCAGATCTCCTGGCAGCGGAAGTTGACCTCGCAGATGTTGGCAAGGCCGGCGCTGTAGCCGGGGCCGGCGTCGGGCAGGGCGGCCACGGTCTCGAGAAGCGCCATCCCGTTCGGGTTCAGAAGGTGCGCTTGCGCCAGCGCCTCGGCGGCGCCCGCCGCGTCCCCCGCGGCGTCGAGCGCGCGGGCGAGGTTGGTCCAGTAGAGCTGCTCGTCCGGCGCAAGCTCGGTCGCCCGCCGCGCCGCCGCCACTGCCTCGTCATTCCGGCCGGTCAGTCGCGCGGCGTTGGCAAGGTTGTTCTGAAGCGCCGCGTCATCGGGCCGGATCGCCACCGCCGCCGCTGCGGCCGCATAGGCGGCCTCGGCCCAGTCGTCCGGCGCCCCCGGCGTCGCGGCCATCGTCTCGGCCAGCATCGCCGAGAAGTTGGTCAGCGAGGCCGGATCGCCAAGATCGCCCATCGCGTCGGTTCCGAAGAACCACGCCGCCCGGTCGAACTGCCGCGCGACGTACAGCAGATGCCCCGCGGTGTCGCCGGTGATCCCAAGCTCGGGGTCCGCCAGCATCGCGGTGAAGGCCTCGGCCTCGCCCGCCGGGAACGTCGCCGCAAGCCCGTCGAGCGCGCCCTCGATCCGGGCGCCAAGCTCCTGGGCGGTGGCGGTGTGTGTAAAAAGCAGGGCGGCCAGTACGGCTCGCCGCAGGGTCACTGTCAGGTGCATGCCGATCCCTCCGATCTGCGCGCGCCCCTCACCCTCGTGCCGTCAGCCTAACACAAAGCGACCCGAATCCCCAAACCGGGTCAGAAATCGCAGGGGCTCGACCCGCTTCCGGTCCAGTTCAGCGCCCGAACGAAGAAGGGCCGGTCGGCATCCGCCAGGCCCTCGGTCCGTTCGTAAAGATCGATCGGCTGGGCCGTTACGAAATAGGGTTCGCCTTCCTCCGGGCAGACCGCGAAGGTGCGCATCTCGCCGAACATCGGCACGACCTTGCCCTCGCCCGAGGCGCCGCGCCGTTCCAGCCAGGCGTCGAGGAAGGGAAGGCCCGCCGCCCAGGTCGCGGTGATCGGCCCGTCCTTGTCCCGCGGGTCGGCCCCCTGCAGGTCGCAGAACCATGCGTGGGTCGGCCCGTAATCCTCGGCGAAGGACAGGACCACCTCACCCGCCTCGGTGCGGTAGGTCGCATAGTCATAGTCACCGAAAAGGGTGAGGTCGGTGTCGACGTTCTCGGGGATCGCATGGTTGGCGACGAAGGCCTCGCACGCGTCGAGCGCCTCGGCCAGTGTCTGTGCCCCGGCGGGAAGCGCTGCAAGAACGATGGTGGCCAGGGCAGCAACACCGTGAACGAGACCGCGCATGACCGACACTCCCTCGGGACGGCGCAGCCTCGGGCCGGCCGCCCCGTCCGGTCAAGCGGAATCCGTCACAGGGGCTCGGCGTTCCGCGCGGCGAACATCTCCTGGAACGCCGGCCGCGCCTGGCAGGCCTTGAGCCAGCCGCTCAGCGCGGGGAACTCTTCCATCAGCGGCTCGTGCGCCTGGGCGAACCGCACGCATTCGGCCATGCCGATGTCGGCCAGCGTGAAGCGCCCGCCGACCATGTGGCCCTCGCGCGCCAGATGTGCGTCGATGACCGCGAAGGGCCGGCGCAGCCGGTCGCAGGCCGCCGCGATCTCGGCCTTCCCGGCCTCCGTATCCGCCCGCTTCTGCGCATAGGCATAAAGCACCGGCAGCGCCGCCTCCTCGATCGAGGCGGCCGCATAAAGCGCCCATTGCACCATCAGTGCCTCTTCCCTGGCATCCTTTGGGGCGAGCGTGCCGCCGTGCTTCTTCGCGAGGTAGAAGTTGATCGCCAGCGACTCGCTCAGCACGAACCCGTCGTCGTCCATCACCGGGATCGCGCCCTGCGGCGACATGGCCAGGAACTCGGGCGAGCGGGTGTTGAAGGGCGCGCCGGGCGCCTGCGGGTCGGGCAGCCGGTAGGCCTGGATCACCGGGACATGCTCGAACGGCACCCCCAGCTCGCCCAGAAGCCAGATGTTGCGCGTCGCCCTGCTGCGGTAAACGCCGTAGATCTTCAGCATGTGTCCCTCCGTTTCGCCGATCCATAGCGCCCGGCGCGCGCGACCGGAAGGCTTGACCGGTGTCAAGGCGCGCGCCGCCCGTCGGCAGTAGACTCCCTGCCCGTAGAAAAAGGAGGAAACGACGCATGGCCACGCCCGCCGCCGCTCGCCCGAACGGGGCCGCCAAACCCGCTTCAGACGCGCCCAAGGCCCGCAAACCGCCCCAGAAACGCCGCGTGCAGCAGGCAGGGCAGATGGGTGCCTATCCAAAGGCCTCGCCCGACTCGATCGCCCATGCGTTCGAGAGCGGCGAATATCCCTATTCCGACCGCATGGCGCGTCGCAGCTACGAGGCGCAGAAGGCGCATCTGCAGGCCGAGCTTCTGAAGGTCCAGCTCTGGGCGCAGGAGACCGGGCAGAAGTTCGTCATCCTCTTCGAGGGCCGCGACGCCGCCGGCAAGGGCGGTACGATCAAGCGGTTCATGGAGCATCTGAACCCGCGCTTCGCCCGGGTCGTCGCCCTGAACAAGCCCTCGGAGGTCGAGCGCGGCCAATGGTTCTTCCAGCGCTACATCGAACATCTGCCGACCGCCGGCGAAATGGTGTTCTACGACCGGTCCTGGTACAACCGTGCCGGCGTCGAGCGCGTGATGGGCTTCTGCACGCCCAACGACTACCTCGAATTCATGCGCGAGGTGCCCGAGCTGGAACGGATGTTCGTGCGCTCGGGCATCCGGCTCTACAAATACTGGTTCTCGGTGACGCAGGACGAACAGCGCTCCCGCTTCGGCTCGCGTGAGACCGACCCGCTGAAACGGTGGAAGCTGAGCCCGATCGACAAGGCCTCGCTCGACAAGTGGGACGACTATACCGAGGCGAAGGAGGCGATGTTCTTCTACACCGACACGGCCGACTGCCCCTGGACCATCGTCAAGTCGAACGACAAGAAGCGCGCGCGGCTGAACTGCATGCTGCATTTCCTGAACTCGCTCGACTACCCCGGGAAGAACCTGAAGATCGCCCATGCGCCCGATCCCCTTATCGTCGGCCAGGCGAGCCATGTGATCCACAAGTCGGAACATATCCTGGGCACCTCGCTGCACCCCGACACGCGGCGGGTCAAACCCGACGAGGATGGAAAACCGCAGGCTGAGGCCGATCCCAGGCCCTGAGGGGCGAGGGAATGTCCGATCCGGACAAGCCACCGGATCGGCCAATGTTTGCGCGGGGACGCTCCGGTCGCTGGCGGGGGAGGAGGAGGTCGCATAGCCTGTCGGGGATGGCACGCAATGCGACTCACCTTGTCTGGCTGGCCGGGGCACTCTGGGCGGTGGCCCTTCCGGCCACCGCCCATCCGCATATCTTCATCGATGCCGGCATCGACCCGATCTTCGATTCTGGCGGCCGCCTCACCGCGATCCGTGTCACCTGGACCTACGACGACTATTACTCGCTGCTCGTCCTTCAGGACCGCGGGCTCGACCCGGATTTCGACGGGGAACTGACGGCAGCGGAGCAGGCCGAGCTCGACGGGTTCGACATGAACTGGCTCCCCGGCTTCGCGGGCGACACCCACGGTCTTTACAATGGCGCGCCGGTCGGTCTGTCCGGGCCGCAGGACTTCAGCGCCAGCCTGAAGGACGGGCGCATCACCACCGTCCATGTCCGCACCCTGGACCAGCCGATCGAGGTCGGGGCCGAGCCCGTCATCTTCCAGGCCTACGATCCGGAGTATTACACCGCCTACACGCTTTCGCTGCCCCCGGTGATCGAGGGGCGCGAGGGCTGCACGGCCGAGGTCTTCGTGCCCGCGCCGACCGCCCAGTCGCAGATCCTGCTCGACGCCCTGGCCGAGGTCGGCGCCGACGAAACGCTCGCCGACGCCGGCATCCCGGCCGTCGGCGCCCAGTTCGCCGAGGAAGTCCGCGTCACATGCGCGCCGCGCTCCTGATCGCCCTGGCGCTGGCGGCCGCTGCCTTCGCGGCGCTGTGGCTGACCGGTGCCTTCGACACGCTCGCCGCCTTCGCCGCCGGCCAGCAGCGCGAGGCGCAGAACGCGCTCGCCCGCGGTCTCAGGGCGCTGAAGACCGGCGAGGCGGGGGCGCTTGCCGCGGTCCTCGGCATCGCCTTCGCCTATGGCGTCTTCCATGCCGCCGGGCCCGGCCACGGAAAGGTTCTGATCGGTGGCTTCGGCCTCGCCCGGCCGGTCGGCGCGCTGCGCCTGTCGCTCCTCGCGCTCCTGTCGTCCCTTGCGCAGGCAACGACGGCTGTCCTGCTGGTCTTCGCGGGCGTCCTGATCCTCGACTGGACCCGCGAGCGCATGGTGGATGTGGCCGAGGGGGTCATGGCGCCGGTCAGCTACGCCGCCATCACGGCCATCGGCCTCTTGCTTGCCTGGCGCGTGGCCCGGCACCTCGCGCCCGCCCGCGCGCCAGACCCCGACCACCACGCGCACGATGACCACTCGCACGACGCGCATTGCGGCCACAGCCACGGGCCGACCCCGGCCGAGATTGCCGCCGTCACCGGCTGGCGCGACGCGGCGCTCCTGATCG
>JBNLCA010000227.1:0-10196 GCA_050303575.1 Paracoccaceae bacterium | reverse complement strand
CTCTGCCTCGCCCGCGCCATCGCCCGCGCGGTCTGGCTCGCGACGCCGGCCGAAGGGGATCCGTTGCCCACCTTCAGACAGAAGTACGGCGTCTGAGAGAGGCGCCGCCGCGTCTGCTCCGCATCTCTTTTGGTCTCAAATATTCTCGGGGGTGAATTGAGCCGCAGGCTCAAGAGGGGGCAGAGAGCTCCATGCTGCCGGGGCCAAGCCGAGGCCACCGAAGGCTCTGCCGCGCCGCAGGCGCGGCCGGGCCAGCCGGACGACAAGCGGAGCGAAAGCTCCGCGCCGGATGGCCGGCGGGAGCCCCCGCCTCTATCCGGGAAAGCCCGCCGCCGCCTTCAGCGTCCCGACCTCGATGCCGCGCCGGTTGCGCTCGACCGTGTCGAGGTAGGCGCGCGCCGCCGGGTAGGCGGCGTCGATCTCGCCCAGCCGGACCAGAAGCGCGGTGATCGCCAGCTCGGCCGCCCGCGTGCCGCCGTCCACGATCTTGACCGCGATACCCAGGTTCCGCTTTGGCAGGATGCCGACAAAGACCGCCTCGGCTCCGGTCTTGACCGCCACCCCGTCCATCGCCCGCATCAGCGCGGTGCAGCTCCGCCCCTCGCCCGCGACGAGGTCGGGATGGGCGACCATCGCCTCGCGCAGCCGCACCATCGCCCGGCCGCGCACATCCGTCTCGCCCGCGGCCGCGAAGCGGGCCATGGCGCGGGCAAGGCCGGTGACGGTGCAGGCAAAGTTCGGCGCCGAACAGCCGTCGATGCCGTAACCGGGCGAGGTCTCGCCGGTCACCTCCTCGAAGGCGGCAAGCACCGCCTTCTGCACCGGGTGGTCCGGCTCGACATATTCGGGCCCGGCCTTCAGGTGCCGGTTCAGCGTCAGAAAGCCCGAATGTTTGCCCGAACAGTTGTTGTGGACCTGGCAGGGCTGGCCATGCGCGCGGATCAGCGCGGCGTTGGCGTCCCGGTCGTTCGGCCATTGCGGCCCGCAGCGCAGGTCCTCCTCGCCGAGGCCGAGGTCCGCCAGCCAGTCGGCCACCCGGTCGGTATGGATCCGCGCCCCGTTGTGCGAGGCGCAAGCGAGCGCCAACTGCTCGGTCGTCAGTCCCGCCGCATCCGCAGCCCCGCTTTCCACCAAGGGCAGCGCCTGGATCATCTTGCAGGACGAGCGCGGGTAGATCACGGCCGCCGGATCTCCCCAGGCCTCGACCACATCACCCGCCGCGTCGCAGATCACGGCGTGACCGGAATGGGCCGATTCGAGCCGTCCGCCGCGCCAGAGTTCGGCCATCGGATGCGGGGCACTCATGATCTCTCCTTGAATTGCCGGACCTCGAACATGCGCGACTTTCCGCCTCAAGGGCTTTGAAAGCGGGAGGAATCTCCTTTAGAGTTGGCCTATCGAGTTCAAGAAGGTTCCGCCAGAGGTAAAGGTCGGCTAAACGGCCAGCGGGGGGCGGACGAGGCAGAAACGGCTGGAGGCATTGGCGACATGACGAGTTGGGTAAAAGGCGGCCTTCTGACCGCGGTCTTCGCAGGTGCAGCGACGCTGGGCATCGGGACGCCCGCCGCCGCGCAGGAGGCCAGCGAGAATCGGGTCGGGGCGAATACCGACTGGAGCGTCTTCGTCGAGGGCGATCCGCAGGAATGCTGGGCTGTCTCGGCGCCCAAGGAGACGGTGAACACGCGCGACGGACGTGTCGTCTCGGTCCGCCGCGGCGACATCCTGATGTTCGTGACCTGGCGCCCGGCGGCGAACGTCAAGGGCGAGATCTCGTTCACCGGCGGTTACCCGTTCGCGCCGGGCTCGACCGTGTCGCTCGACGTCGGCGGCACGAAGTTCGACCTTGTGCCCGACACCGAGAACGCCGAATGGGCCTATCCCGCGCCCGAGGACGACGCGAAGATCATCTCGGCGATGAAGTCCGGCGCCAGCGCGGTTCTGATCGCTCGGTCGAGCCGGGGCACGCAGACGCAGGACACGTTCTCGCTTCTGGGGTTCACCGCGTCGGTCGAGGATGCCGAGAAGCGCTGCGGCGGCTGAACACCGGCACCGGTCACCAGCCGTTGAAGCCACCATCGACGTGGTGGATCTGGCCGGTGATGTAGTTCGACTGGTCCGAGCATAAAAACAGCATCGCGTCGGCGATCTCGTCGGGCTGCGCCATGCGGCCCTTCATGATCAGCTGTGACACCCGGCGCTGGAACTCGTCGGAATGGCCGTTGAACACGGCCCCCGGGGCGATCGTGTTCACCGTGGCGTCGCGCTTTGCCCAGTAGGCCGCCAGCCACAGCGTCAGGCCGTGGATCCCGGCCTTGGTGGTCGAATAGGCGCTGAATGACCGGAACGGCATCCCCTCGTAAATCTCGTGGTGCGGCGCGTTCAGCGCATACATCGAGGCGACGTTGATCAGTTTCGCCGGCCACTTTCCGACGATGTCGCGGTCCATCTGGCGCGCCACCATGAAAGCCCCGGTCAGGTTGGTGCGCATCGTCCGCTCCCAGTCGCTGACGGACGTGTTGGCGAAGTCGGGGAAGGGTTTGCCGGCGCCCATCAGAAGCTCGCCCGTGATGGCGGCATTGTTCAGGACGACGTTGGGTTTCAGCCCCATGGCGAGGAGCCTTTCGAAGACCGAGACGACCTGGTCCTCGTCGGCGACGTCGAGCTCGACGAAGGTGAAGTTCGCGTCGTCCCCGTGCCGCTCCTTCAGACCCTCCGCCCGCGCGCCCGGCAGGTCCGAGGCGATGACATGGGCGCCCGCCGCCAGCATCCGGCGCACGTAGGTACTGCCCAGGACCCCGCCGGAACCGGTGATGAAGATCGTCTTGCCGTCGAGTTGCGCGCCAAGGTCAGCCGGCATTCTCGCGCTCCTTCAGAAGATGTTCGACCAGCTTGAAGTCGAATTCGGTGTCGATGTCGAGGCAGCGCTCGGGCGGCATCAGGAAGGGAATCACCCGGCCTTCGAACAGCGCCTTCGCCCGGCGCAGGTAGTCCGGAGCGACCACGTAGGTCGAGGCCGCGTGCTCGTAGACCGTCGGTGCCTGCTGACGCGCGACGACGCCGCCGGGCAGTGGCTTTGACACATGCAGCGCGCCGGTCTCGTCGGGTTCGACGAGGTTGAAGTACGGGTTCTTGCGCGCCTCGCAGCAGGACATGACCATGTCTGGCGCCTCAGCGCGAAAGAGTGCCAGCGCGCCGGTGATGTCTTCGGGCGCGCGCAGGGGCGAGGTGGCGTCGAGGTCGAGGAAGGCAGAGGCCGGGCCGGCCTGGGCCTCGGACGCAGCAAGCGCGTGCTGCCAGACGCCCCACTTGCCCGCCGTGTCGGTGGCAAGGTGGTCGGGCCGCAGGCCGATCTTCAGCGTGCCCCTGGCGATGGCGTGCTCGTAGATCTCGGGGCTGTCGGTCGAGACGACGACCGCATCGACCTCGGGATGGACGAGCAGCTGGTCGAGGCTCCAGTCGATGAGCTTCCGGCCGCAGATCGGCCGGAAGTTCTTGCCCGGAACGCCCTTCGATCCGGCGCGGACGCCGATATGGCCCAGGATCACGGCTTGCCTCCGTCCAGATGCCCGGTGAACTTGCGCGCCTCGCGCGCAGCGGCGATCTCCTCGCACGAGGCGCGGGCGAGGTCGAGGCGCGGCAGGAACTCGACGTCCGAGACCGGCTTTCCCTGGGCCAGCGCAAGGAAATCGCGCAGGACCGCCAGGAACATGTCGTTCCGCTCGAAGCTGAACTCGGTCAGCTCGTCACCGTCCAGATACCGGTTCGCGACGAAGTCCATCACCCGGCGCGAGCGGGTGCCCGCGATCTCGGCCCGTCGGATCAGTGTCGGCGCCAGATAGTCCATCGCCACGGTCCCCTGCACCGGACCCTCGCGCGCGATCTGGGTGGCCATGTCGACACCGGGATAGCGTCGGTGACCCAGGCTTTCGACCCCGCCCAGCGCGCCCGGGAACAGGCAGTGCGCCATGTCGAGTTCGTGGCAGAGGTCGAGGAGTACCCCGCCGCCCTCGGGCCGCGCGGCATAGCTGTCGGCGAAGCGCCAGTTCGCCCGCCACTGGGTAACGTCGTGACCGATCTCGAAGGCATAGTGGAAGGCGTCGGAATAATCCTGCTGCGCCATGTGCCGGAAGGCCGGGTGATAGCGCATCATGAATCCGACCATGCTGCGCTCCATGATCGGGGCGGACGCGTGGTAGATGGCCGAAACCGTATCAGGATCGGCGGCCAGCGGCTTCTCGATGTAAAGCGGGATGCCCTTGTCGGCGGCCGCCTCGATCAGCGGCAGGCGGATCTGCGTCTCCGTCGCGATCACCGCGGCGTCGGCGCCCTTGCAGATCCGTGCGATGGCGCCCGAAAGCCCGGCCTCGCGCATCGAAAGGGTCTCGACCCCGGTGCCCAGAGTGGCGAGGTTCGCCGCGTGGCGCTGTCCGATCGAGCCGGTGCCGATGACCAGAACCTGCATGGGACCTCCCTTTGCGGATGCCTAGCCCAAGCCGCGCGGGGCGGCAACCGAGGGGCCGCCTGTCAGCGGATCAGCGCCTTGATCGCGGCGACATGCTTCGGGGTCGCCGCCAGCGTGTCGGCGGCCAGCGCCCGCACGGTCGCCTCCATCTCCTCGGCCGGCACGATCCGGTCGATCAGGCCCCAAAGCCGCGCCTCCTCGGCCTCGATCTTCTGCCCGGCCATAAGGATCATCTTGGCCCGCGCCGGACCGATCAGCTCGGCCAGACGCTGCGGGTCGGACGGCTGCGGCAGGTAGCCCAGCTTCATCACCGGGTAGAAGAACTTCGCGCCGGGCACCGCCAGGCGGATGTCGCAGGCCAGCGCCATGCCGAAGGCACCGCCCGCGAGGGTGCCGTTCAGTGCCGCGATGGAAAGGCCGTTGAACCGGGCGACCGCCCGCGAAAGCCGCTCCCAGATGAGGTCGGTCGCGAGCCCGGCCTTCGCCGCCTCGAGGTCCGCACCGGCCGAGAAGACCTTGCCTGTCCCGGTCAGGACCAGCACGCGGTCACGCTCTTCCCGCGCCGCCTCGACCTCCTCGGCCAGGCGGACCAGCATTTCCTTGGTCAGCGCGTTGGCCTTGTCCGGACGGTCGAGGATCAGCCGCCGCAGACCCTCTTCGCGCTCGACCCGGATCACGGGATCAGCCCGACGCGGCGGCGGATCGCCTCGTCGCGCAGCGAGATCTCGGTGCCGACGAATTCGTCCGCGTCCGGCGTGCACATCCACATCAGCGCCCGCGCCGGCCAGTCGGCGGGGATGTGGACCGAGGGATCGAGCTGACTGACCGGGTTGACACCCGAGGCCTTGATCTTGACCTGCATCTCGGTCGCCACCGTACCGGGGGACAGGCCCATCGCCCGGATGCCGCGGCCGCGCGTTTCGTGATGGACGCACTGGGTCAGCATCGCCGCCCCCGCCTTGCCGGCGCAATAGGCACTCCAGCCCTCCATCGGGTTGTGCGCAGCGCCGGACGAGACGGTGATGATCGTTCCGCCACCCTGTTTCAGCATCACCGGCAGGACCGCGCGGACGCCATGGAAGACACCCTTGAGGTTGATGTCGATCGACTGGCCCCAGAGTGCGGGATCGACCTTGTCGAGCGCGGCAATCGGTTCGATCACGCCGGCGTTGTTGATCAGGATATCGACGCCGCCGAAGGCGCTCTTCATCTCGGCCACCGCCGATTGCAGCGCCTTGGGCGAGGCTACGTCGCAGGGCAGCGTCAGCGCCGAGGGGCCGATCTCCTGCGCCAGCGCCTTGATCTCGGAGGTCGAGCGGGCGGCGAGGCCCAGCCGGGCCCCGGCCTCGGCGAAAATCCGGGCGGCGGCCGCCCCGATCCCCCTGCTGGCGCCCGTGATCAGGACGCGCTTTCCCGCGATGGCCGGCATGTTCGTACCTCCGGAATTCCAGACCTTTCAACCTGGCCCCTTTGTGAAACCTTGACCCAAAGGGTGCAAGCACCGAAGAGTGACCCGACCCCGCAAGAAAGGACTTGCCATGACCCGCATTACCGGCGCCTCGGCCCTGGCGCTTCTGGCCGCCACGGCCCCCGCGCTTGCCGACGTCACCGCCGAAAGCGTGTGGGCCGACTGGAAGGGCGTTCTGGAACGCGCCGGCCAGTCCGTCGCGGTCGGGTCCGAGGAGAAGTCGGGCGGTACGCTCACGCTGAACGATGTCACCACGATCATCGAGTTCCCGGAGGGAGCCGGGACCGCCACCTCGTCGCTGGCCGAGATCACCTTTACCGAACTGGGGGACGGCACCGTCTCGATTGCGCTTTCGCCCGAGATCCGGACGCTGCTGTCGCTGGTCGATGGCGGCACGCGGGCCGACATGACGGTGACGACGACGCATGAAGGCTTCGGTGCCATCGCCAGCGGCGATGCCGATCTGACGTCCTACACGTTCCATGCCGAGAGCTTCACCTCGACCGTCAGCGACGTGAAGGAGGACGGCGCCACGAAGGACGCCGCGGCCAGCTTCGTCATGAGCGGAGTGACAGGCTTCTACGAGATCGCACTCGGTGGCACCGTCAGCCTGAACCAGCTTCTGACGGTCGAGGGCGTGACAGCCAAGGGCCACATCAAGGAAGAGATCGTCCCCGGCGCACCGATCGAGCTGAGCTTCGCGGGCGAACTGGACGGATTCCAGGTCAAGACGCTGATCTTTGCCCCGGATCTGCCAGATGGCGCCCCCCTCGACGAGGTGCTGGATGCCGGATTCAAGGTGAGCTTCGATGTCGGTTACGGCGCCGGATCGGGCGATTTTTCCGGGCGCGCCGACGCGACCTCGTTCACCAGCCGCGCGACGACCGGGGGCGGCACCCTGGCAATGTCCATGGACCGCGAGGCCATTGATCTTGCCCTTTCCGGATTGGGCATGGACCTGTCCGGCACGTCGACTGCGCCGGACGGATCGGGCGGGTTCAACGGAGAGCTGTCGCTTGCCATTGGCGAACATAACTTCGCCTTCCATGCGGACATGCCCGAAAGCTTCGCGCTCGAGGGCGCCGCGCTTTTTGAGGCGGGCCTGGCGGTCACCTCGAGTACCTTCCTCGACGCGTCAAGCTTCGCTTTCAAGGGCAGCGACGGAATCACCGACTTCGACACCACCGCATCGATCGCAAAGGCCGAGGGGGTCATGTCGATGAGCAGCGAGACCTTGGCGTTCAGCCAGACGCTGGAAGGGCTGAGCTTCCAATCGGCTCTGCCCGAATACGCCGGCATTCCTTCGGTAGGCATGTCGCTGGGCGAGAACGTCATCCGGCTCTCGATGCCGCTCGTCCCGAGCGACACGCCCCGCGACTTCGCGGCAACCTTCACACTGCGCGACCTGACGCTCTCCGACACGATCTGGGATCTCTTCGATCCCGGCGCGGTGCTGCCGCGCGATCCGCTGACGGCCGTGATCGATCAGACCGGCAAGATGCGGCTGCTGGTCGATATCCTGAACCCGGAGGCGGGGACGGATGGCGTGGCCGAACCGATGGAGCTGAACGCGGTGACCATCAGCGAGCTGGAACTGACCGGCGGTGGCGCATCGCTGACCGGCACGGGCGGTTTCACCTTCGATTACACCGACCGGACGACCTATCCCGGCACGCCGAAGCCGGTGGGCGTGTGGGAGTTCGGCCTGACCGGGGCGAACGCGCTTCTGGACAAGCTGATCCAGATTGGGCTGATCCCCGAGGAGCAGGCGATGGGCACGCGGATGATGATCGGCATGTTCGCGCGGCCGGGCGACACCCCGGACTCGCTTGTCTCGAAGATCGAGTTCACGGAGGAAGGCCGCGTCGTCGCCAATGGCATGACCATCCGGTAACCTCCGCCGCCCTTGCGCCCGGAGGGGGCATGACCTAGGTCCGGACGGACGCCACGCGCGAGGGCCGATATGACCGATCTTCAATCCCTGACCGAGGCGGCGCTGGCCGCCGCCAAGGCCGCCGGGGCCGAGGCCGCCGACGCGCTGGCGACCGACGGTGCGGCCGTTTCGATCGACGTACGGCAGGGCAGGCTGGAACATGCCGAACGCGCCGAGGGCACCGAGATCGGCCTGCGCGTCCTGATCGGCGGGCGGCAGGCCTGCGTCGCTGCGTCCGACACCCGGCCCGAGACCCTCGCTGCGCTTGCCGAACGCGCCGTGGCGATGGCGCGCGAGGCGCCGGAGGACCCGACCATCGGCCTTGCCGGGGCGGACGAGCTTGCGTCGGGCTGGGACCTTGCGGCCCTCGACCTTGCCGAGGACGCGCCCGAGCCAGAGGCCGCCGCGCTCGAGGACGCCGCGCGCCGGGCCGAAGCGGCCGCGCTGGACGTCAAGGGCATCAGCAAGACCGATTCTTCCTCGGCCGCCTACAGCCGGCGCCGATTGCACCTTGCCACGACGAATGGCTTTTCCGGAGGTTACGGGCGCACCAGCCACGGTCTTTCCTGCACCGCCATCACCGGCGAAGGCACGGCGATGGAACGCGACTGGTACGGCGAAGGGCACTCGCATTTCGCCGACATGCCGACACCCGAAGAGGTCGGAACGCTGGCCGGCGAACGAACTGCCGCCCGCGCCGGGGCGCGAAAGCCGCCGACCGGCACATTCCCCGTGCTGTACGACGAACGGGTGGCGGGCCAGCTGATCGGTCATCTTCTCGGCGCCATATCGGGCACCGCCATCGCGCGCGGCGCCTCGTGGCTGGCGGGCGCGATGGGCGAGGCGGTGCTGCCGAAGGGCCTCTCGCTCATCGAAGATCCGACCCGGCCGCGCATCTCCGGCTCGCGCCCGTTCGACGGCGAGGGGCTGCCCGCCGCCGTTCGCCCGATCGTCGAGGACGGCGTGCTGAAACGCTGGCTTCTCGACCTCTCGACGGCCCGCAGGCTGGGCCTTGCCAGCACCGGCAACGCCTATCGCGGCACGGCCGCGCCGCCGGCGCCCGGCGTCGGCCACGTGACCATCACGCAGGGCACGGCCAGTCGCGACGACCTGGTCCGCGACATGGGGACAGGGCTCCTTGTCACCTCAATGATCGGCTCGACCATCAACCCGACGACCGGCGACTATTCGCGCGGCGCCTCGGGCTTCTGGGTCGAAGGCGGCCAGATCACCTACCCGGTCAACGAATGCACCATTGCCGGCAACCTCCGCGACATGCTCGCCCGCGTCGTTCCGGCGAACGACGCGCGCGCACACCTGCCGCGCGTGGTGCCCAGCCTCCTCGTCGAAGGACTGACGATTGCCGGGGCCTGACCTCGCGCTCCTGACCGAGGCGGCGAAACGCGCCGGCCGGATCGCCGCGCGCTACTGGCGGACCACGCATCAGAGCTGGGACAAGCCCGAGGGCGCCGGCCCGGTGACCGAGGCCGACCTCGCCGTCGACCGGATGCTGCGCGAGACGCTCCTGGCCGAGCGGCCGGATTATGGCTGGCTGTCGGAAGAGACCGAGGACGATCCCGCCCGTCTTGCGGCCCGGCGCTGTTTCATCGTCGATCCGATCGACGGCACCCGCGCCTTCATGGCCGGCGAGAAGAATTTCTCGCACGCGCTTGCCGTGGCCGAGGCGGGGAAGGTCGTCGCCGCCGTCATCTTCCTGCCGATGGCCGACAAGCTCTATTCCGCCGAGGCGGGCGGCGGCTCCTTCCTGAACGGTGCCGCGATCCGGGCGAGCGACCGCACCAGGCTGGAAGGTGCCCGCGTGCTTGCGGCAAGCCACGCGCTCGCGCCCGCCAACTGGCCGAAGGGCGTCCCGCCGGTCGAGCGGCATTTCCGCGCCTCGCTGGCCTACCGGATGGCGCGCATTGCCGACGGCAGTTTCGACGCCACCTTCACCTTCCGGCCTGCCTGGGAATGGGACATCGCCGCCGGCGCCCTGATCTGCGCCGAGGCCGGGGCGCTGGCGACCGATCCGGCGGGCGCGGCGCTGGGCTTCAATCGGGAAAAACCGGTTGCGCCCGGTCTTCTGGTGGCGCCGCCGATCTTGCACGAGGAGTTGCTGCGGCAGCTCGGCACGTAGGGGAGCGGACGCGCGGCCCCATCTCCGACGCGTGGCGCGCCGTGGGCCCTGCTCACGGCATGGGCCAGACCACGACGCCCGTCCGCTCGGCGCACGCTTCCGGCGGACAACGTTCCCTCCTTGGCCGCGCGCCCGGCACAACGGCCTTTTCCGCGCCGCCCCCCGTGCAACCGGCCCCGCCAGCCTTTATGTCTTG
>JBNLCA010000226.1:0-6512 GCA_050303575.1 Paracoccaceae bacterium | reverse complement strand
CCTGCGGCTCAATTCACCCCCGAGAATATTTGAGACCAGAAGAGCGACTAGGAGCGTCAGCCTGCTTCCTTGTGCCGAAAATGCTCCGGGGGAGTCGCCCGTCAGGGCGACGGGGGCAGAGCCCCCAACAGAAGCGAAGCGGAGGCGAACCAAGGAAGTTCCCGAGCGCAGCGAGGCCGCCGAAAGCCCCGCGCGTCAGCGCGGACAGGCCCAACCGTAGGTGACACGTGCCAAGATGCCGAAGAAGCGCGGCAGCACCCCCTGTCCGGGCCGGACTGCCTCAGCTCTTGCCGACGTTCTCGGCGAACGCCTTCTCGAAGGCGGCATTCTTCGCGGCGTCGGCCTCGGTCTGGTTGGCGGCGCGCCAGTCCTCGTAGGGCATGCCGTAGAAAATCTCGCGTGCCTCGTCCTTCGTCATCGCGATCCCGCGCGCCTCGGCGGCTTCCTGGTACCAGCGGCTGAGACAGTTGCGGCAGAAGCCGGCGAGGTTCATCAGATCGATGTTCTGCACATCCGGCCGCGAATCGAGCAGGTGCGCGCGGAGCGCGCGGAAGGCGGCGGCTTCTAGTTCGGTGCGGGTGGCGTCGTCCATGGCGCTCTCCTTTGCCGTCAAGCTGCGGCCACCGGCGCCCGGCGTCAAGCGATGGCGGCCACCGCCGCGGCAACCTCTTCCCGCAGCCAGGCCACCCCGGCATCCTCAAGCGCCGCACGGCTCGCCATCGTCGCCATCACCGTCCGCGGCAGCGCCATCGGGATCGGGGTCGCGACGAGACCGTAGCGAGCACCCTGGGCGGCGACGAGGCTCGCCGGCAGCGCCACGATCAGGTCCGACGAGGCGACCATCGGCAGCGCCAGCATGAAGTTCGGCACCACGACCGCGATGCGTCGGCTCTGACCCATCCGTTCGAGCAAGTCGTCGATCACGCCACGCGTCGCGCCGGTCTGCGACATCAGCATGTGGCGGCCGGCGCAATAGGCGGCCAGCGTCGGGTTGCGTGCGAAGGGATGACCGGCGCGCGTGGCGGCGACGACCTGGTCGGTGCCGATCACCGTCGCCTCGAAGCGGGCCGGCGGCTCGAACTCAGGGATCACGGCGAGGTCGAGCACGCCGGAGTCGAGATCGGCAAGGACATGGTCCCAGGCGCCGGGTTCGATCGCCGAGAGCTGGCGCGGCATCACGTGGATCAGCGACAGCCGGACCCCCGGCGCCGCCCTCGCAACGCGGCCGATCAGTTCCGGCCCGAAGACGCCCAGTGCCGCGTCGGGCGCGCCGAGGCGGAAGGTTCGGCGGGCGGTTTCCGGCACGAAGGGTTCGGCCGAAGCGATGACGCCGCGCACCGAGGCGAGGATGGCGGCGATCTTCGGCGCGAGCTCGATCGCGCGTTCAGTCGGCGCGACGCCGCGCGGGGTGCGTAGGAAGAGGGGGTCGTTGAGGAGCCGCCGGAGCCGTCCTAGCCCGTGGCTGACCGCCGACGGCGTCAGGTTCAGCCGCCCCGCGGCGCGGCCAACATTGCGCTCGCTCAGGACCGTCTCGAAGAGGACGAGAAGGTTGAGGTCGGCGCGGGAGAGATCAACTTGATTCAGCATATCCGTGAAATCATATCACTGGATTCATCTCTTGGGCAGATCTAACCCGCCGCCATCCCGCCTGATCCACGGCCTTGGTCCGGTTCATCCGGCCGGCGCGGTCGGGCGGCATCCTGTCTTCAACAAGGTCACCTGCCATGCGCATCAGCGATTTCTGCTTTCTCTCCGCCGTGCTTGCCGCGCTTTGCGGCATGTCGCTCGGCATCCACATGGGCCTGGCCCAGGACTTCACCCTGGCGCCCGCCCACGCCCACCTGAACCTTCTCGGCTGGGTGACGATGGGTCTTTTCGGCCTCTATCACCGCGGCATCGAGGGCGGACGTCTGGGCTGGATCCAGGCCGGGGTCGGCGCCTACGGTTTCTGGGCCATGCCGATCGGGCTTGCCGCGCACCTGTCGGGCGACGACCGACTGGAGATGCTGGTCGTGACCGGCTCGCTTGCCGCGCTTTCCTCGATGGCGCTCTTCGGGGCAGTGGTGGTGCGCGAGGTGATGCGCCGCCGTGCCGGGCCTCAGACCGCGGCGTCGGTCAGCGCGGCCTGAAGCAATGGCGCGAGGCGGTCGGCCCAGGCGTGCTGGCCGTCCTCGGTCGCGATCAGGTCATGACGCAGCTCGATCAGGACATGCGGCCGGCCCGGGATGATCCCGTGCCGGTCCATCGCGTCGCCGGGCAGGTGCCCGAGATAAGGTTCGTTCTCGCCGACGCAGAGGTCGGGCTCGGCTCTCAGCCGTGCGAGGAGCGGCCGCGCCAGCCGTTCATCCGACGCGAAGAGGACGCCGACATGCCAGGGCCGGGGATGCCGGCCGACAAGGCGCGGCGTGAAGGAATGAATGGCGCAAAGGACAGTGTCCGCCCGGCGCGCAGCCAGCCGGCCGAGCGCGTCGTGGTAGGGCCGGTGGAAGAGGTCGAGCCGGCGTTCCGTCTCGGCCGCGCCCACCGCCCGGTTCCCCGGGATGATCGTCCCGTCATAGAGCTTCAGCACCAGGGTCGGGTCGTCCTCGCCCCGGTTCGGGTCGATGACGAGGCGCGAGAAACAGCCGAGGATCGCCGGCGCCTCCAGCCGCTCGGCCAGCCGCCGTGTCACGCCCGCCGCGCCGATGTCGTAGGCGATGTGCCGTCCCATCTCGCCTTCGGAAAGGCCCAGCGTGCCGCCGACCTCGTCCGGCACGGCGTTCGAGGCATGGTCGCAGGTGATCAGCCAGCGCGAGGGGCGGCTTTCTCCTTCGGTTTGGTAGGCTTGCGTCATATCCTGTCCCCGACTTCCGCCCCGAATACGCGCAAGCGCATCGGAACGGAAGGCCGTGACCCGTTGCCGAACGGGTGCTTTTCGGCCATACGAGGCTCAAGTTCGCGCTAACGGTGAAGGGCAGGCATGAGACGGCATCGCAATGTGAAGATCGTGGCGACGCTCGGTCCCGCCTCGGACAGTTACGAAATGATCCGGGCGCTGTTCGAGGCCGGGGCGGACGTGTTCCGCCTGAACATGAGCCACGGCACGCACGAGGAACAGGCGCGTCGGCATGGCATCATCCGCCAGGTCGAAAAGGATTGCGGTCGGCCGATCGCCATCCTCGCCGACCTTCAGGGCCCGAAGCTGAGGGTCGGAACCTTCGCGAACGGATCCGAGGACCTGGTCGAGGGCCAGAAGTTCCGCTTCGACCTTGACGAGACCGAGGGCACCGCCGAACGGGTGCAACTTCCGCACCGGGAGATCCTCGAGGCACTGGAACCGGGCGCGACGCTCCTGGTGAACGACGGCAAGATCCGCCTCAAGGTCGACAACTGCGGCAGGGACTACGCCGACTGCACGGTGACGGTCGGCGGCACGATCTCGAACCGCAAGGGCGTGAACGTGCCGGACGTGGTGCTGCCGCTCGCCGCGCTGTCCGAGAAGGACAGGACCGACCTCGAATTCGCCTGCGAACTTGGGGTCGACTGGCTGGCGCTGTCGTTCGTGCAGCGCGCCGCCGACGTCGAGGAGGCGCGGACGCTGGCGCGCGGCCGGGCGGCGGTGCTCTCGAAGATCGAGAAACCGGCGGCGGTCAAGGCATTCGCCGATATCCTCGCCGCCTCGGACGGGATCATGGTGGCGCGCGGCGATCTTGGCGTCGAACTGCCGGTCCAGTCGGTTCCGCCGATCCAGAAGCGGCTGGTGCGCCTGTCGCGCGCGGCGGCCAAGCCAGTGATCGTGGCGACCCAGATGCTGGAATCGATGATCGAGAGCCCGATGCCGACGCGGGCCGAGGTATCGGACGTGGCGACCGCGATCTACGAGGGCGCCGACGCGGTGATGCTTTCGGCCGAAAGTGCCGCTGGCCAGTACCCGGTCGAGGCGGTGACCACGATGGACAACGTGGCCAAGTCGGTCGAGACCGATCCGACCTATCGCGAGGTGATCGAAGCCTCGCGCTCGGCCAAGCGTCAGACCGTCGCCGACGGCATCGTGGCGGCAGCGCGCGAGATCGCCGAGACGACCGATATTCGCGCCATCTGCTGCTTCTCGGAATCCGGCACGACGGTACGCCTGGTCTCGCGCGAGCGGCCGCGTGTGCCGATCATCGCGCTGACGCCCCTGCAGAAGACGGCGCGCAAGCTGTGCCTGACCTGGGGCACGACCTGCGTCATCATCGAAGGCGAGGTGACGCGCTTCAAGCAGGCGGTCGTCGCGGCCGCCAAGGCCGCACGCGAGATGGGCTTTGCCACCGAGGCGAACCAGATCCTCGTCACCGCCGGCGTGCCCTTCAACGTGCCGGGCACCACCAACATCCTGCGCGTTGCCCCCTGCGACGAAAGATTGATTTTCCGCGCCGACCCTGAATAATCGTCGATGCGGGCAGAAGGCCCGCGCGCGAGGGGGCGATGAATCCGGATATCTTGCTGACGGCAGGCATCCTGCTGTTGATCCCGACCTTCCCGATGGTGATCAACGGGATCAAGGAAGGCGTGGCGCCGCGCTTCGCGATGGTCATGCTCCTGGCCTCGCTGGGGCTGGTCGCCGGGGCCTTCCTGCAGCACCCGGGAGGCTACAACGTCAACGAGATCCCGGGCATCATGATCCAGACGATCAAGGGTCTCGCCGGCTGACATTTCGCTTGCATCGCGCCGCTGCGCCGCCTATACGCGCGGCTTCCAAAAGCCTGCGCGGCCGGCCATGTGGCATGCCGAGTCGCGCCTGACACGACCCGAAGGAGCCGAAATGCCCAAGATGAAAACGAAGTCGAGCGCCAAGAAGCGCTTCAAGGTGACTGCCACGGGCAAGGTGAAAGCCGCCCAGGCCGGCAAGCGTCACGGGATGATCAAGCGGACGAAGGATTTCATCCGCGATGCGCGCGGCACGTCGGTCCTGTCCGACGCCGACGCGAAGATCGTCAAGTCCTACATGCCGTACGCCCGCTGAGGAGGCCTGAACCATGTCCCGAGTCAAAGGCGGAGCCGTCACCCACCGTCGCCACAAGAAGATCATCGACGGCGCGAAGGGCCATTACGGCGCGCGCTCGCGGTCGTTCAAGACCGCCGCGCAGTCGGTCGACAAGGCGAACCAGTACGCCACCCGTGACCGCAAGGTCCGCAAGCGGAACTTCCGCGCGCTGTGGATCCAGCGGATCAACGCCGCGGTGCGGCTGGTCGATGCCGAGATGACCTATTCGCGCTTCGTCAACGGCTTGGCCAAGTCCGGCCTCGAGGTCGACCGCAAGGTGCTGGCCGACCTCGCCGTGCACGAGCCGGCCGCGTTTGGCGCCATTGTCGAAAAGGCAAAGGCGGCCCTCGCGTAAGATACCCCGTTTCGAGCAGGCGCTGGAAAAGCGCTTCGGAAATGAGGGACAGTCAGACCCCGCGGGCCCGAAAGGGTTCCGCGGGGTTTTGTTTGCGGCCGGGGCAACGCTCCGGAGAGTTGCATAAGGCCATGCCTGTGCTAGCAGGACGGCGGACCGGAAGGATGGGACGGACATGCAGGGGCTGGACGAACTGAGGGGCCGGTATCTCGCGGCGGTGGCCGGGGCGGCGGACGAGGCGGCGCTGGAAGAGGTGCGGCTGGCGGCGCTGGGCAAGAAGGGCGAGATCAGCCTGAAGATGCGCGAGCTCGGGCAGATGAGCCCCGACGAGCGGCAGGTGGCGGGCCCGGCGCTGAACGGTCTGCGCGACGAGGTCGAGGCGGCGCTTAATGCCAGGCGCGCGGCGCTGGCCAATGCGGCGCTGGACGAGCGGCTGAAGGGCGAGTGGCTGGACGTGACGCTGCCCGGGCGGCGGCGCGGCGCGGGGACGGTGCATCCCGTCAGCCAGGTCACCGAAGAGGTCACCGCGATCTTCGCCGACATGGGCTTCTCGGTGGCCGAAGGGCCGCAGATCGAAAGCGACTTCTACAATTTCGACGCGCTGAACATCCCGCCGGAACATCCCGCCCGGCAGGAGCATGACACGTTCTTCATGGCCCGGAAGGAAGGCGACAACCGCCCGCCGCATGTCCTCAGAACCCATACCTCGCCGGTGCAGATCCGCGCGATGGCCGACCACGGTGCGCCGATCCGGGTGATCGCGCCGGGCCGCGTCTACCGCATGGACATGGACCAGACGCACACGCCGATGTTCCACCAGGTCGAGGGTCTGGCCATCGACAAGGACATCTCGATGGCGAACCTGAAATGGGTGCTCGAGGAATTCTGCCGCGCCTATTTCGAGGTCGACCATGTCGAGCTGCGCTTCCGCGCCTCGCACTTCCCCTTCACCGAACCCTCTGCCGAGGTCGACCTGCGCTGTTCCTGGGAAGGCGGCCAGCTGAAGGGGGGTGAGGGCGACAGCTGGATGGAGATCCTGGGCTCGGGCATGGTGCATCCCAAGGTCCTCGCCGCCGCCGGGGTGGACCCGACCGAGTGGCAGGGCTTCGCCTTCGGCATGGGCATCGACCGCATCGCCATGCTGAAATACGG
>JBNLCA010000225.1:0-3284 GCA_050303575.1 Paracoccaceae bacterium | reverse complement strand
GTCGCGGTGAACATGTTCATCGGCGGCCATGTCGACAAGATCATCCTTTCGCGCCCCGCCGTCGAGGCGGGCGAGCGGCTGGGATTCCTTCCCGGCGACATGAAGAAGAAGGTCGATCCCTACATGCAGCCGCTCTACGATGCGCTGAACGACTTCCTGCCGGGCAAGCAGGTCGCCAAGCTCATGGAGGAAAAGCGCATTGAGATCGCGCCCCTGGCCTTCATGCGCGGGCGGACGCTGGCGAATGCCTTCGTCGTGCTGGACGAGGCGCAGAACGCGACCTCGATGCAGATGAAGATGTTCCTGACCCGCCTCGGCGAAGGCTCGCGCATGGTCATTACCGGCGACCGGACCCAGGTGGACCTGCCGCGCGGCACCGCCTCGGGCCTGGCCGAGGCCGAGCGGATCCTGGGCGGGGTTGATGGCGTCGCCTTCAACTACTTCACTGCCAAGGACGTCGTCCGCCACCCGCTCGTCGCCCGCATCATCGACGCCTACGAGCGCGACGAAGCTTAAAGGTTGCTCCATCGGCGGTTGCGACGTATTTCTGTGCAGTCCGGAAATCACAGCGTTTCTCGAAAGGTAGGCCCAGTGCAGCACCCTGAGCGCCAGTCCACGACGCTTCCGAACGGGATTACCGTGATCTCCGAATCGGCGCCGCAGTTCCTGTCGGCCTCGATCGCGGTCTGCGTGCTCGCCGGTGCAATCCACGAGCCGGACGGCAAGGCGGGCCTTGCCCATGTGCTCGAGCACCTGGTCTTCCGCGGCACCCGGGAACGGTCGGGCGAGGCGCTCCAGGCGGCCTTCGCCGAGCTTGGCGGCCAGCTGAACGGGCGGACCCTTCTCGATCACACGGTCTATACGGCGACCGTCCTGCGCGAGGACGTGAGCGCCGCCCTCGGGCTCTTCGCCGAGATGCTGACCGAGCCGGCCTTCGAGCCCGACGATCTGGAGCTGGAAAAGCACATCGTCGAGGAAGAGAACTGCCGCGGCTGCTACAACTGCACCCTGAACGAGGCGTTCTGGGGCACCGCCTTCCCCGACCAGAACCTGCACGAGCCGGTGATCGGCTACGAGGACACGGTCAAGGCGCTCGGGCGCGAGGACATGCAGGCGTTCCACCGCCAGTTCTATGTCGGCCGCAACATGGTGATCTCGGTCTGCGGCGATCTGAGGCACGAGGACGTTGTCGACGCGGTCTCGGCTGCGTTCGGCCGGGTCCCCGAGGGCGAGGCGGCGGGCCTGCCCGAGTACCGCTATCATCCGGGCGAGCTGCTCTGGGGGTCCAACGCGCAGGACGCGACGCTCTGGATCGGCTTCGACGTCACCAACCTTCCCGAGACGATGAAGCGTAACCTCTTCATGTTCTGCGACATTCTGGGCGGTCACGCGATGTCGCTCCTGATGCAGGAACTGCGCGAGAAGCGCGGGCTGGTCTACGGCGTCTGGTCGTCGATCGAGACGGTGGCGCGGCACGACATCTTCCGGCTCTACATCCGCGGCCAGGCCCAGCGCATCGGCGAGATCGCCAACATCGCCATCGACACGATGAAGGCCGCCGCGTTCCGGCTTTCGGACGGCGAGGTGTCGGCGGCGAAGCGGCGCTACCATGTCGGCCATGGCATGCAGCACGACATCAACGTCTCGCGGGTCGAGGACATGGCGACGGACATCGTCGAGACCGGGAAAGTGACCAACGTGGCCGAACGTTACGGTCATTACCAGAAGGTCACCCGCGCCGAGCTCGAGGCGGCGGCGCAGGCGATGCTGGCGCTCCAGCCGTCGCTGATCCTGCAGGCGCCGATGCGCGGCGCGCCGAAATTCGCCGACATCCGCACCCGGCTGGCGAGCACGGTCAAGCTGTCGAAGGCGGTCTGACCTTTTCGCCGGCGCGCGCGCCCTGTATCGGGGCGCCATGAGCATCGACACCGTCACCGAAGATCCCCGTTGGGACGGGCTGGGTCTTGAGGCACTGGCCGAAAGGGCCTGCGCGGCCGCTTTCGCGCGGCTGGGCATGGCGGCCGAGGGCTACGAGGTCGTCGTCCTCGGCGCCGACGATGCGCGGATCGCGGCTCTGAACGCCGATTTTCGCGGCAAGGCGCGGCCGACGAACGTGCTCTCCTGGCCGTCCGAGGACCGGGCCGCGGCACATGAAGGCGCGGTGCCGGAGCTGCCGGCCCCCGGCGAGGACGAGCCCGAGCCCCTGGGCGATATCGCTCTCGCCTGGGACACCTGCGCACGCGAGGCCGCCGAGGCGGGCAAGCCGATGCCGGATCATGTCTGCCACCTGATCGTGCACGGACTGTTACATCTGCTCGGTTACGATCACGTCCGTGACGGCGATGCGACGCTCATGGAAACTCTTGAAACCGAAATACTTGCCTCGATGGGGCTTGCCGACCCATATTCATGAGGTGGGCCCCGGGCCCGGATTGGTAAGGACGATGAACCGAGAGATCGAAGGGGCCGCCTTCACGCCCGCGGACGAGGGCGAAGCGGACCCCGAGCGAAGTGAGCCCCGCGGCCTGTTCGGCCGCCTGTTCGGGGTCTTCGACAAGGGCGAGAGCGACGCGGGGGAGACGCCCCCCGAAGCGGTGCAGGCGGCCGTGCAGCAGCCGGGCGTCGGCAATCTCAGGCGGATGCGGGTCGATGACGTGTCGATCCCGGCGGTCGATATCGTTGCCGTGCCGGTCGATATCGGCAAGGACGCGCTGGTCGCGAAGTTCAAGGAATCAGGCCTGTCCCGGCTGCCGGTCTATCCGGGTACGCTCGACCATCCCCTTGGCCTCATCCACCTCAAGGACTTCGCGCTGACCCACGGGTTCAACGGCGACGGCGGGCGGTTCGTGCTGAAAAAGCTTCTGCGCCCGCTCCTCTATGCGCCGCCCTCGATGCCCCTCGGCGTCCTGTTGCAGAAGATGCAGACCGACCGGATCCACATGGCCCTCGTCATCGACGAGTATGGCGGGGTGGACGGTCTTCTGACCATCGAGGACCTGATCGAACAGGTCGTCGGCGAGATCGAGGACGAGCACGACACCGCCGAGGAGACGCTCTGGCGCGAGGAGAAGCCGGGCGTCTATGTCGCGCAGGCGACCGCGCCGCTGGACGAGTTCGAGGAAGCCATCGGGCTCAAGCTGGTCGAGGAGGAGGACGAGGAGGAGATCGACACGCTCGGCGGCCTCGTCTTCATGCTGACCGGGCGGGTGCCCGTGAGGGGCGAGGTGATCCGCCATCCCGCCGGCGCCGAGTTCGAGGTCATGGACGCCGACCCCCGCCGCATC
>JBNLCA010000224.1:0-3940 GCA_050303575.1 Paracoccaceae bacterium | reverse complement strand
GCGCTGAGCGGGGAGGCGCTCCAGGGTGTCGCGCTCACTCTTGAGTTCGTACCCCTCAATCTGGCCGTTGATGACCGCGATGTCGATGCGTGTGGCACCGTTAAGGATGCCGAGTTCATCGAGCATCAGCGTGTCCGGGTCCCCTTGATGGGCAACCTCAAGCCAGCGCCAAACGCTCTCCCTAACATCGCGGTCGCGCATTAGTCAGATCATCCCTAACTGGTCAGGATTCTACCGACCCCGGCGAGAATGGCGAGCGGCATTTTTTGGCCTTCAGTGGGACTTGGCGACCCCGGGAGGACTTGAACCCCCAACCTAGCGCTTAGAAGGCGCTTGCTCTATCCAGTTGAGCTACGGGGCCGTGTCACCTTGATAACGGTTCGGAAGACGGTTCTCAGGTTCAGCCGCCTCACTTAGTTCCTTGTTATTCCATTTATTTCGTCGATCAGAGCTCCCGCTTAGAAGGTCCCTGCTCTATCCAGTTGAGCTACGGGGCCGCGCCGCCGTCCTTGTGCGACAGGCGGAGAGGGCGATCAAGCCCGATGGTCACAGGCTCCGCGTCATGAAAACGCTGTTCGGGTCCTCGGCATAGCCCTCGAACGGCGGGCAATAGGCGAAGCCCGCCCGCTCGTAGAGCGCCCGCGCCGCCGCGAAGCCGGGCTGCGCGCCAGTCTCCAGGCTCACCCGTGCAAAGCCCTCGGCACGGGCCTCGGCAAGCAGATGATCCAGCATCGCCCGCGCCAGCCCGCGGCCGCGCAACTCGGCCAGGACATGCATCGACTTGATCTCGGCATGGGCCTTGTCGATCCGCTTGACGGCACCCATCGCCACCGGCCGGCCGCCTTCGCGCATGACGTAGAAGCTGATCCCCGGCGCCGCCAGCCCGCCGGCATCCATCATGTGGATGCTCTCGGGCGGGCTTTCGGCGTGCATCGCCGCGGTGTGGCGGTGGAAGAGGTCAAGAAGTTCGGGCGCGCGTGGATCCGCGCGCCCGATCGTCAGTTCGCCTTCGTCGGGCGTCACTGCATTCCCATCGCCATCAGGTCGACGCCGTTGACCAGGAGCTTGCCGGGCTGCGAGCCGTCGATCTCCCAGATCAGCTGGCCGTCCGGGCCGGGCTTGGCCATGCCGGTCGCCATGCCGAGCGGCATCAGCACCTGGCCGGCGATCTCCGGCGGCGCCGACTGAAGCACCTGCTGCACCTGGTCCATGCCGGTCGCGGTCACCGTGCCGCTTCCGGTCGGCGCGCCCATGAGGCCGGCATTGATCACGCCTTCCAGGCTCACCGAGTAGATGCTGTTCGACACGCTCGTCGGCAGGATTGTCACGTCGACCGCGCCGGTCGGCATGAACGAGCCCAGCAGCGTCATCTCGAAGCCCGGCGGGAAGCCGTCAGGGCTCGTCATGTCGAACGACGAGACGATCGCGGCCAAGGGATCGGCCAGGTTGAAGTTCGTCGCCTTGACGTCGAACCGCGCCTCGGTCGGCACCAGCTGCTCGGCCCACGGCGGCGCGATGCCGGGCGGGATCACGAGACCCGAGAGCGAGATCGCCTCGCGGAAGAGGCCGTCGGCGACACCGCCCGACATCTCGACCTCGACACCCAGCGTATCGGCCGAGAAGACGCCGATCGGGCTCTGCACGGTCAGCGTGTTGATGTCCGCGGTGCCGGAAAGGTTCTCGAAGATCGGCAGGCTCGACTGCAGAAGCGCGCGCAGTTCCTCCTGCTTGCCGGGGATCGCCTCGGGCGCCGGGGCGTTCGCCACGGCCCAGGCCACGATGTCGAGCATCGCCGCGTTGCGGGCGCCCTTGATCTCGTAGCGGGCGTTCTGGGTGTCGGCGGTCGCCGCGATGTTCATCGGCGGCATGCCCGGACCCATCGGCGCGTCCATCGACAGCGCGTAACCCTCGGCCGTCGCCACGATCAGGCTGTCGGCACCGCCGTTCGCGCCCGGGGTCGAGGTCATGACCGTGTGCATCTTCGCGGTCGTGGTGTTCTGCGAGACGGTCTCGCCCCCGTCGGTGGCGGTCATGCTCGAGGAAAAGCCAGTGACGTCCGAGGTGTAGCTCGAGAAGGTCTCGATCTTCTCGTCCCAGACACCCTCACCGACGACCGAACCCATCACGATCGAGTAGTCGAGTTCGTTGGGGACCGAGGCCTTGACCGTGATCGGCTGGTTCTGGGTGACGTTCCAGGTGCCGTCGCCAAGGTCGGTCAGCTCGTAGTTCAGGGGCGAGATCGCCAGGCTGAATTCGCTCGCCGGGATCATCGAGGTAAGCGGCCCGAGATCGATCACCATGCGGTAGATGTCGCCCGCCGGGCTGACCGTCACGACGCCGGGCATCGATCCGAAGTAGGACTGGAAGACGCCGGTCAGCTCGTCAGCACCCTCCTGGGTCGCGGGCGCAGCGGCAGCGGCGGTAGCGAGTGCCACGAAGGCGGTCGACGTAAGCAGGCAGCGGAAATGACTCATGTTCGTTCCTTTACAATGGTCTCGCCCATGGGAAGCCCCCACGGAGTCAATACAGGGCCGGACGAATAAGGCAACTGCCCTTACGTTAAGGAATTCCGTACCTCAGTGGGTCCAGACGCCCTTGCGGTCGGTGGCGAAGTTCTCGCCGTATCCGCGCGGCCGGATGTTCGGCTTGCGCGTCTGCGGCTCGACAACCTCGGCTTCGATGCCGTTTTCCTTGGCGTAGTCCAGCGCCTCTTCCTTGGTGGCAAAGCGCAGGCGGACCTGGCTCTGCATGTCGCCCGACGAGGTCCAGCCCATCAGGGGATCGATCTCGCGCGGTTCGGCGGGGAAGTAGTCCAGCACCCACATCCGGGTCTTCGCGGTGCCCGACTGCATGGCATTCCGGGCAGGCTTGTAGATGCGCGCGCGCATGGGAGTCTCCGTCGGTGGGTCGGCCCGGTTATCGCCAAAGCCGGCCGGTCGCGCAAGTCCTCAGGCGGGCAGCGCGGCCGGCGCGCGGCGGCCCATGTAGCGCCAGCCGAGCGCCTGTCGGAGGAGGTAAGCGAAGGCGATGGTGCCGAGCTGGGTCATCGCGTGCAGCACCGCGCCGTCCCACTCGGGGCGCAGGGTCCGCAGGACCAGCCCGACAAAGGATGCGTGGGTCGCCGCGAAGAGGAGGCACACCCCGTTCAGATGCCACGCCCGCCACCAGTCGGCCTCCGCTTCACGGCCCAGGAAGCCGAGCATCGCCCCTCCATAGACGATGCCGATCGTCGAGAAGCCGAAGGCCAGAAGGTTGTGCGTTGCGATCCCCATCACCATCAGAAGCGCCCCGAACGCCACGAGCGCACCGCCCAGCGCCTTGAAGACCGGTCCGCGGAAGCGGTCGGGCTCGCGCTTGTCCTTCACCGCCCGCCAGGCGGTCCAGGCCGCCGCTCCGAATACGATGCCCAGGTAGACAAGCTGCACGATCTTGACCGGCCCCTCGTCCGCCACCGCCTTCAGCATGATCGGCAGCACGCTGAGAAGCAGCGGCACCACGACCAGCAGGTACCACCGTCCGTGCCTGCGATGCACTGCGCCGCCCTTCACGGACAGCAGCGTCCGCCAGAAGAGGTAGAGGACCACCACCCCCATCGCGACGTGCGGTCCATAGGTGATCAGCTCGGCAAGCGACATCCCCGGCATGGTCATCCCTCCGGAATCAGTTTACATCTGTAAAGTACCTCGCGACTTTACAGGTGTAAAGTGAAAGCTTCGCCGCTCTCCCCCGAGACCTCGGACGCCATCCTCGATGCGGCGTGGACCCTTATCGTAAAGGGCGGAGTGACCGGCGCGTCTCTTTCTGCGATTGCGAAAGAAGCCGGCGTGACGCGGCAGTCGATCTATCTCGCCTTCGGCAACCGCGCCGGGCTTCTGACCGCAATGGCCCGCCGTGCCGACGGCCAGAGCCCCTATTCCCGGCAGATGGCCGAGATTGCGTC
>JBNLCA010000223.1:0-2370 GCA_050303575.1 Paracoccaceae bacterium | reverse complement strand
CGGCCGCGAGGTGGGGGTGACGGATCATTTCTGCGCCTCGTGCGGCGCCGCACTGACCAGCCGCCCGGACGACCAGGTCGAGCAATACGTCCTGACCCTTGTCTTCGCCGACCTCGTCGGATCAACGGAACTCGCCGGCCGGCTCGGGCTCGAGCGCTACGACGAGGCGCTGAAGGATTTTCACAGGAACGCCGAGCGACTTTTCACCACCTATGGCGGGACCGTGATCCAGCATTACGGCGACGGATCGCTGGGCTGTTTCGGTCTGCAGAAGGACGGCGAGGATGCTGCGCTCGCCGGTGTTGCCACGGGTCTCGCGCTCGCGCGCGAGATCCCCGAGGTGATCCAGGGCGCAGCGGTTCGCGTCGGCATCCACAGCGGCACGGTGATGTGCCGGATCGGGGCCTCGGGCCTTCTCGCGCCGCAGATCACCGGGCTCGACGTCAATATCGCCGCACGCATCCAGGCCCACGCCAGCCCCGGCGGCGTCGTCATCTCGGCGACCACACGCGCCTTCCTCGAGCGGTTGGTGACGCCCACCATCACCGGCGAGGCGACGGTCGAGCTGAAGGGCGTGGCCGACCCGATCGCCATCTCGGAGATCACGGATTTCACTTTCTCGCCGACACCCACACGCCGCATCGCGCTTCTGGAACGCGACGCGCTGATCGCGCGGCTTGTCGGCGCGCTCGAGGACGACTCCGAGGAACGCGCCTTCGTTGTCCTCGGGCCTGCCGGCATCGGCAAGTCGGCTCTTCTGGCCGAGGCGCATCGCGCCGCCGGAAACGTCACGCGTATCTCGCTCACCGCCCGCTCGAACCTCGAGCGTTCTCCGCTGCTGCCCTGGGCCGACTGGCTGGCCGGGTTCCTGGGCTATCGCCGGGTACCTGTCGAGACCACCGCCGCGGATGTGGCGGGCGAGCTGCGCGCGCGTCTCGCCGCTGGCGGCGTCACCGTCACCGAGGACCAGATCGGCCCGCTTGCCGAGATTCTCGGCCTTGCGCCGCCGCCCGGCGCCGTGCCGGTCGCGCCGGCGCAGCAGCGCCTGCGCCGGATCGAGGCGCTGGTCGCGGTCGTCACCGCGCTTGCCGGTTCGCCCCTGTTCCTCGCCTTCGACGATTTCCACTGGGCCGACGAGGACAGCCGCACTGTCCTGTCCACTGTACTCGAACGCGCCCTGCTTACTCGGTCCTGCACGGTCGTCGCGGCGCGCCCCGATCCTCAGGTGCAGGAGTTCGCCGAGACCCGGGGTCTGACAGTCATCGCCGTCGATCCATTGAGCGAGGCGGCGGCGCACGAGGTTCTGCGCCAGGGCGGCACGCGACGCCTTCCGCCCGGTGAGCTCGAAGACATCGTGCGTACCGCCGAGGGTAACCCGCTGTTCCTGCTTTCGCTCCTCGACGCGGCGCGGCAGGGCAAGGGCTCGGTCCGGCCGCGCACCATCCAGGCGACGATGCAGTCCATCATCAACGGTCTCGGCCGGGTCAAGCCGGTCGTCCATCGCGCCGCGGTCATCGGCCGGCAGTTCAGCGCCGAGCATGTCCGGCTTCTCGCCCGTGACCACGCGGGCCTCGATGACGAACTTGATTCGCTCTGCCTCAGCGGCGTCTTCACCAGGACCGACGACGGGCTGGCCTTCTCGCACATCCTGCTCCGCGACGCGGCCTACGAGATGATCCCCGGCAAGCGCCGCCAGGAGCTGCACCGCACCTACGCGATGGCGCTCTGCGAACACGACCCGGCCTATGCCGCGCGCTTCCCGGAACTGATCGCGGACCATTTCCTTGCCGCAAACGACCGTGACCAGGCGCCCGCCGCCTGCCTTGCGGCCGGCACGTCCTTCCTGCAACGCGCGGTCTTCGACCAGGCGATCCGCTATCTCGAGGCAGCCGCCGAGGTGCCCGAAGACCATCCGCTGCGGCTGGGCGTCCTGACCCACCTGGCCAACGCGCGCGTGCAGACCTTCGGCTTTTCGCATCCCTCCGTGGGCGAGGATTACCGGGCGCTCGACCGTGCCGTTTCGACCACCGTCGGGGCCGAACGGCAGCGGATGATCGCGCTTTACGGACTGTTCGCGCACCGGATGATCAGCGGCCATGTCCGCGCCTGCCGCGAAGTGAATGACCGCATGCGCAATACGGCGCTGGCCGACGATCCGGTGCAGCAGGTTCTGTGGCTGGTCAACGAAAGTGCGTATGGCCTCTATTCCGGCCGTTTCGACCACGCGCTGTCGTCGAATGAGCGGCTGAAGTCGCTCTACTCGCCCGAGGCACACGGCGCGCTTTTCCTCGAGGTCGGGGCAGACCCCTTGGCCGCCGTCCTGTCGGGCGAGACCCATATCTTCGGCCAGCGCGGCGATCTGGCGCGGGC
>JBNLCA010000222.1:0-5029 GCA_050303575.1 Paracoccaceae bacterium | reverse complement strand
GCCTAAAGCCGGTCCTTCATCACCGGCGCGCCCGATGTCGCGCGGTAGGTCAGCGTCAGCTGGCCGGTGTCCATCTCCCAGGCCGCCACCCCGGCATCGGCAAGCGCCCGGCTCATCTCGAAATAGTCGGTCTCGCCCCGCCCGTGCGCCTCGATCGCGGCGCGCGCTGCCTTGGGGTCGGCGTCCTCGGCCACCGGGTAGGGGTCGTGCACGGGGTGCGACGACACCGTGTCGCCGGCCTCGTCGCAGAAGTCGGTGTGGCCGTCGGCGATCCAGGTGGTGCATTGCTTCACGCCAAGATCGCGCAGCCGACCGAGATACTGCCGGACGCCGTTCTTCGTCACGCCATCGTGCGCGCGGTCGATATCGTCGAGCGTGAAGCGCGGTGCCATGCGCCAATGCTGGACGTACCGGACGGGAAGCGCAAGGCGGGGCAGTGCGGAAAGGCGGCACTCAGCCGGCGGCCGGTGTGTCCTGGCTGAAGATGTTGCGCCAGCCCACGCCGTCGCGGCGCCAGATCGAGCTGACATACATCACCTCGTCGGCAATCGACGCCGCGCGCCGGTAGTCGGCCCGGTAGGCGAGAAGCGCCTGGCCTTTGCCCAATGGCAGCACCCGCGCCTCGGACAGCCGGAACGAGGTGATCGTCGGCCCGCCCGCAAGCTGGCCGACATGCGCCTCGCGGCCCGAAAAGCCGTCCGGGTAAACCCCGAGGAACTCGGGCGCCAGCGCCGCCGCGTCGGCGGCCGCATCGCCGCGTTGAAGCGCCGTCCACACGAGCCGCTCGCACCCGAGGAGCTCGGCGAGGAGGACCTTCTCACCGGTCATCGTCACCCGCGGGCTTGCGGTAGAGCGAGACATGCATCCGGCTTTGCGACGTGAATGGCTCGCGCGCCCAGCCGCCCCACCGCGCCTCGGGAACAAGGCCGGCAAGCCGCGCCATCAGGTCGATCTCGGCCGGCCAGGCGTAGCGCATCGGCAAGGGCACGAGACGCGTGCCCTCGGGGGTGATGCGGATGCGCTGGAACTCGATCCGCTGGGCCACGGGGTCGTGGGTCGCCGCCTCGAGCCAAACCGAAGTCATGTCGAGCCGGCGCGTCATCACGCGCTGCCCGTCCCGGAAGCCGGAAAGATCGGGCACGAAGGTTTCGACCAGGAAGCTGCCGCCGGGCGCGAGGCGGTTCGCGACATTGGCGAAAAGCCGCACCTGCGCCTCCTGGCTCGTCAGGTTGAAGAGCGTGTTGAAGACCAGGAAGACATGATCGAACGGTCCCTCGATCCCGACATCCGCCATGTCGCCGATACGCACGTCGAGATCCGCGCCGCCGGGCTTGGCCCGCAGCTTCTCGACCATCTCGGGCGAGCCTTCGATGCCCGAGACATCGTGGCCGAGCGCCGCAAGCGGCAGCGCCACCCTGCCGGTGCCGATGGCCAGCTCGAGAATGCGGCCCTGTCCCGCGATCCGGGAAATCAGCTGCACCGACGCCTCGGTCGTGCCCGGATCGTGCAGCGTGTCGTAGTCGTCGGCGTTGAGCGTGCCGAAGGTCGATGCGTCGAAGTCCATTGCCGTCCCCCTTGATCAGGAGTGATAGAAGAAACCGCACGGCAAGCACAACGTGCGAGGGCTTGCTCCTCGCGGGCGAACCGGCGTAGCCATCGGAACAATGAGCGAGCAGTCCCCCCAGGCCCGCGGTTTCGGCCCGATACCGGCCGAGCGCACGACGGCGCGCGACCGGGTGTCGCGGCTTGTCCGGCGGCCGTGGCTGCTGGCCATCCTTGCCGGACTGGGCGTGGCGCTGGGGCAGGCGCCCTTCTCGCTTGCCTGGGTGGCGCTGCCGGCCCTTGCCGGGCTCTTCGCGCTTCTCGATCGCGCCGCAACCCCGCGGCAGGCGGCGCTGGTCGGCTGGGGCGGTGGCTTCGGCCATTTCATCCTGAGCCTGATGTGGATCGTCGAGCCCTTCCTCGTCGAGCCCGAGACGACCGGCTGGATGGCACCCTTCGCGCTGGTTCTTCTTCCCGCCGGCCTCGCGCTTTTCTGGGGGGCGGCCTTCGGGCTGTCCGGGCGGCTGGCGTCGGGCTGGGTCCGGCTCTTCCTTGCCGCCGCGCTTCTGACCATCGCCGAGACGCTGCGCGCCTTCGTCCTCACCGGTTTTCCCTGGGCGCTTCTCGGCTATGTCTGGATCGACACGCCGATGATGCAGCTCGGCGCGCTGATCGGGCCGCACGGGATGACGCTTTTGACCGCACTCACCGGCGCGGCGGGCGCGGCGTGGGTCGGGCGGCGCGGCATGTGGCTGGCGGCGCCCGGCGTGGCGCTGATCGTGCTTGGCGCGGCGGGCTTCTGGGGTACGGCGCGGACCTATGCGCCGGTCGCGGAAACCGGCCTGGCCTTTCGGCTCAGGATCGTCCAGCCGAACGCCGAGCAGGGGCTCAAGTGGGATCCCGACATGGCCGAGGAGTTCCTGCACATCCTCCTTACCCAAACCGCCGAGACGCCGCCCGGGGCGCCGCCCGAGCTGATCGTCTGGCCCGAGACGGCGCTTCCCTACCTGCTGAACGGGTCGGAATACCTGATCGAGGACATGGAGCGCGCCTCGGGCGCCCGGCAGATGCTCTTCGGCGCGGCGCGGGTCGAGAAGGGGCTTTACTACAACAGCCTGATCGTCAGCGGGCCGGACGCTTCGATCGCGCAGATCTACGACAAGTTCCACCTCGTGCCGTTCGGCGAATATGTCCCGTTCGGGGAGATACTGGGTCGGCTTGGCATCCGCGGCATGGCGGTGCAGGAAGGCGGCGGCTTTGCCTCGGGTACCGGACCGCGCGTCCTCGACCTCGGGACGTTCGGGAAGATCCAGCCGCTCATCTGCTACGAGGCGATCTTCCCGCAGCACCTGCACATGGTCGAGCGGGCAGACTGGATCCTGCACATCACCAACGACGCCTGGTTCGGTCAGCTCGTCGGCCCCTACCAGCATCTCGCGCAGGTCCGGATGCGGGCGGTCGAGCAGGGGCTTCCGGTGGTGCGCGCCGCGAATACCGGCGTCTCGGCGGTGATCGACGCGCACGGGCAGGTGACGGCGGACCTTGGCCTCGGCGTGCGCGGCTTTCTTGACGCCGACCTGCCGCCGGCCCTGCCGCCGACGCCCTATGCCCGGACCGGCGACTGGCCGGCGCTGGTCCTGATGGCGCTCCTGGCGCTCGGCCTTGCGTTAACCGGGCGCCGCGTCAGCCCTTGACCCCCGGCGAGCCGGCACGTAACGATCCGCCGACTGTCACAACGGCTTCCTGGCGTGACGGAAAAACCCCAATGGAGCACCCTTCATGGCCCGACTGAACTATACCTTCACCTCCGAGTCCGTCTCGGAGGGGCACCCCGACAAGGTCTGCGACCAGATCTCCGACGCCGTCCTCGACGCCTTCCTCGCCGAGGATCCGCATTCCCGCGTCGCCTGCGAGACCTTCGCGACCACCGACCGCGTGGTGATCGGGGGCGAGGTTCGGGGCCCCGGCGACGTCATCCAGCGTGTCGAGGAAATCGCGCGCCAGTGCGTCAAGGACATCGGTTACGAGCAGGACGGCTTCCACTGGGCCAACATGAAGGTGGACAGCTACCTGCACGCCCAGTCGGCCGACATCGCCCAGGGCGTCGACGCCGCCGAGAACAAGGACGAGGGCGCGGGCGACCAGGGCATCATGTTCGGCTACGCCACCACCGAGACGCCCGAACTCATGCCGGCGCCGATCCTCTATGCCCACGCGATCCTCAGGCGGCTGGCCGAGGTGCGCAAGTCGGGCGCCGAGCCGCGGCTGGGGCCGGACGCCAAGTCGCAGCTCTCGATCCGCTACGAGGGCGGAAAGCCGGTCGAGGCGACGTCGATCGTGCTCTCGACCCAGCATCTCGACGCGTCGATGACCTCGGCCGACGTGCGCGCGCTGGTCGAACCCTACATTCGCGAGACCCTGCCCGAAGGCTGGATCACCGCGGCGACCGAATGGCACGTCAACCCGACCGGCAAGTTCGTCATCGGCGGGCCGGACGGCGACGCGGGCCTGACCGGCCGCAAGATCATCGTCGACACTTACGGCGGCGCGGCCCCGCATGGCGGCGGCGCCTTCTCGGGCAAGGACCCGACCAAGGTCGACCGCTCGGCGGCCTACGCGGCGCGCTATCTTGCCAAGAACGTCGTCGCGGCGGGCCTGGCCGAGCGCTGCACGCTCCAGCTTTCCTATGCCATCGGCGTCGCCAAGCCGCTGTCGATCTACGTCGACACGCACGGCACCGGCGCGGCCGACGAGGCGGCGATCGAGGCCGCGGTGGGCAAGGTCATGGACCTGACCCCGCGCGGTATCCGCACCAAGCTCGGCATGAACAGGCCGATCTACCAGCGCACCGCGGCCTACGGCCATTTCGGCCGCGAGCCCGACGCCGACGGCGGCTTCTCGTGGGAGAAGACCGACCTGGTCGAGGCGCTGAAGAAGGCGGTCTGATTGCCTGGGGCAAGGCAGGGGCGCTGCCCGCCCCCCTTGACCCCCCAGGCCGGGGGCTCTCCGCCCCCGGACCCCGGACGACGCCCGCGGTCTAGCCTATCAACACGATATCGCTTTCGCCCGAGCTGCGGCGCAGCTCATGCACCTCGGCAAAGTCGGGATCGTCGATCCAGCCGAGCGCGGCATCGCGGTCGGGAAAGGACAGCAGCACGACCCGGCCCGGCAGCGGCGCCTCGCCCTCGAGGCGGGTGGGTTCGGTGCTCATCGCCTCGGGCTTGGCACCCCACTTCTGCAGGGCGGGCCCGGCCATTCTGGCATAGGCGGCGAACTTGTCGGGGTCGGTGACGGTCAGGCGGACGACGGCGTAAATCATGGCGGCTCCTTTCGCTTTGGCGGGACGGTAGCGGCGCACCGGCCATGCGAAAACGGGTGATTGTGCACGCAGGACATGCAAAGTTGCATGTATGGCAGATCCTTCCTGGGATGATCTAAAGACGGTGATGGCGCTGGTCCGCCACGGCTCGCTCGCGGCGGCCGGCGC
>JBNLCA010000221.1:0-2835 GCA_050303575.1 Paracoccaceae bacterium | reverse complement strand
TTTACGTCTTCCGCGTGATGGTCGAGGCGCCGATCCCGATGAACGCGGGTTGCCTGCGGCCGATCCGGATCGTGGTGCCAAGGGGCTCGATGCTCTCCCCCGCATATCCGCGCGCCGTTGTGGCCGGCAACGTCGAGACCTCGCAGCACGTGACCAACGCGCTCTTCGGCGCGCTCGGCGCGCTGGCGAACAGCCAGGGTACGATGAACAACCTGACGTTCGGGAACGAGACCTACCAATATTACGAGACGATCTGCTCAGGCTCGCCCGCAGGCCGGATGAACGACGGGCGGACGTTCGACGGGACGTCCGGCGTCCATGTCCACATGACGAACTCACGCCTCACCGATCCCGAGATCCTCGAGCTGCGCTACCCGGTCCTTCTGGAGAACTTCGCGCTCCGCCCCGGCTCGGGCGGGACCGGCGCCCGGAGCGCGGGCGACGGCACGATCCGCACCATACGGTTCCTCGAACGGATGGATTGCGCGATTCTCTCGTCGCACCGCACCCGCGCGCCCGAGGGCGTCGCCGGCGGCGGGCCGGGCGCCCCCGGCCGGACGCTGGTGCGCCGCCTTGACGGTACCGAGGAAGCCCTCGCCGCCTCGGCACAGACGCTGCTCGAGCCCGGCGAGGCGGTGACGGTGATCACGCCGACGGCTGGCGGATACGGGAAAGCCTGACGCCCGCCCTTCGGGCGGATTCGCCGCGGCACGACGATCTCGAGGACGGCGGGCTGCCTTGCCCTGCGGTCAGCCCGTCATGCCGCTCGTCCACGCCAGGTCGAAGACCGACCCGAAGGCCCAGAGGCCGGCGAGAATGCCCGCGAAATCCGTGACCGCCATCCATCGCCGGTCGCGCCAGAGCCGGACGAGGAGGTGGCAACCGAGGACGAGGCCCGCGGTGAGAGTCCTGTGCTGCACTATCGGGCCTCTTTTGGTCGCAAATATTCTCGGGGGTGAATTGCGCGAAGCGCAAGAGGGGGCAGACAGCCCCCGCTCCGCTGTTCCTCAGCCGATCTCGAAGGCCTCAGCGCGCTCGGCAAACAGCGCCACAAGGAACCGCCGGGTCACGTCGCGCGCCTCGGCCGGATCGGTGATCCCGCTCGCAAGGTACATCTGGAGCCAGAGCCCGTCGGTCAGCGCCTCGATTCCGGCGCTCAGCGCCCGCGCTTCGGACGTCGCGCGGCCAAGTTCGCCCAGGAGCGCGCGTACCTCGGCCTCGAGCGCGTCCGACCGCGCCCGGTCGAAACGGTCTGCGATCTGGTTGAAGAGCGGCCGCGACGAAGCCTCGCCCCAGAAGGCGTGCCACAGGATCTGCGCCTCGTGCGAACAGACCGACGGTTCGAAATCGCCGTAGACCAGCGCCGCCAGCCGTTCGGCCGGGCTGTCGCCCGCGGCCGACCGCGCCGCCTGCCAATTCGCCGCGTAACGCTCGTAATGCCGTTCAAGAGCGGCGGCGAGAAGCTTCTCCTTGGTCTGGAAATAGAAGACGGCAACGCCCTGGCTGAGCCCCGCCTCCTTGGCAACGGTCGCCAGCGTGGTGCCTGGAAGTCCGTTGCGGACAATGGACCTGAGCGCCGCCTCGATCAGCTGGCCACGTCGTCGGTCGGCATTTTCCTTGCGTTCCTTGCGGGGGCGGGCCTCCGACCCCTGCGCCGCGTCGGACATCGCGTCCTCCCCTCGCCAGTGCCGCGCAGTGTGTCGCGCGCGACCCGCTTGTCAATGGGGCCATGAAAGCGTAGTTTGAGTGAGCGCTCAAATAAAATCGCTCGATTCCCACGGAGGGCCCCTCATGAGCCTCGATGCCGCCAAGACGCGTGCCCTGACCCGAAACTCGCCGGATGCGATCCGCGGCTGGGACAACACGCATTTCTTCCATCCGTGGGAGAGCATGGGGGCCGAGGATGCGGACCGGGTCGTCGCCGCGGCGGGCGACGGCATCCACATCATCGACGCCGAGGGCCGCCGGTTCATCGACGGGCCGGGTGGCATGTGGAACGTCCAGATCGGCTACGGCCGGCGCGAAATGGCCGATGCCATCGCGGGCCAGGTGATGAAGCTTGCCTATCACAGCCCCTGGGCCTTCGCGTCCGAACCTTCGGCGGTCCTGGCCAAGCGGCTGGCCGAGATGGCGCCGGGCGATCTGAACTCGGTCTTCTACACCACGGGCGGTTCTTCGGCGGTCGACAGCGCGCTGCGTTTCGCCCAGTTCTACAACAATCTCCGCGGCCGGCCCGAGAAGAAGCTCTTCCTCGCCCGCGAGAAGGGCTATCACGGCTCGACCTACCTCGCGGCGTCTGTCACCGGGAAAGACCGCTGGCGCAATCCTATGGACACCGAGCGACGGCTGGTGCGGTTCCTGCCCGACATCAACCCCTACCACCGGCCCGCCGGGACGAGCGAGGAGGCATGGGCCGACGAGAAGGTCGAGGACCTCGCCCGCGCGATCCGGGTGGAAGGGCCCGAGAACATCGCGGCCTTCATCGCCGAGCCCATCCTGTCGTCGGGCGGCGTCATCGTCCCGCCCGGTGACTATGTGCGCCGGACGTGGGAGCTCTGCCGGGCGCACGACATCCTCTATATCTCGGACGAAGTGGTGACGGGCTTTGGCCGCCTCGGCCACTGGTTCGCCAGCGCCGATGTCTTTGGCATCACGCCCGACATCATCACCACGGCGAAAGGCCTGACCTCGGGTTATCTTCCGCTTGGCGCCATGATCGTGTCGGACCGGCTCCTTGCTGAAATCTCGGGCGAGCATCGCGCCGAGGTCATGTTCAAGAACGGCTACACCTATTCGGGCCACCCGGTCTGCTGCGCGGCGGCGCTCAAGAACATC
>JBNLCA010000220.1:0-4541 GCA_050303575.1 Paracoccaceae bacterium | reverse complement strand
ACATGTCGCCGACCTGCCGACCGGGCTCTATGCCTCGCACGGCTACCTCGACCGGCGAGGCCGGCCGCGCGGTATCGAGGACCTGTCCCGCCACGACGTCGTCGGCTTCGACCGCAGCGACCTCATCCTGCGGCTCCTGCGCCAGATGGGCTTCGAGGTGTCGCGCGCGTTCTTCCCGGTCCGCTGCGACGACCAGCCGGTCTACTGGGAACTGGTGCGCTTCGGCTGCGGCATCGGCTGCATGCAATGTTCGATCGGCGATGCGGACCCGCTGGTCGACCGGGTCCTGCCCGAGATCGACCTGCCGCCGATCCCGCTCTGGTTCGCTGCACCCGGCGAGATGCGGACAAACCCGCGGATTCGCCGGGTCTGGGACTTCCTCGCCGAGGCGCTGCGCCGGCCCTCGGCTTGACGCCCCTTCCCCGCTCGGCTACCCGGAGCGCCGTTCAATCCAGCGAGGCCGCCCATGCCCAACCCCACGCTCCTCATCCTGCCCGGTGACGGGATCGGCCCGGAAGTCATGGCCGAAGTCCGCAAGATCATCGACTGGTACGGCGCGAAGCGCGGTCTGGCGTTCGACGTCAGCGAGGACCTGGTCGGCGGCGCCGCCTACGACGTGCACGGCAAGCCGCTTTCCGACGAGACGATGGCCCGGGCACAGGAGGTCGACGCCGTCCTTCTGGGCGCCGTGGGCGGGCCCAAGTATGACAAGCTCGACTTTTCCGTTAAGCCCGAGCGCGGACTTCTGCGCCTGCGCAAGGAAATGGACCTTTTCGCCAACCTCCGCCCGGCTCAGTGCTTCGACGCGCTGGCCGACTTCTCGTCGCTGAAGAAGGACGTTGTCGCAGGCCTCGACATCATGATCGTGCGCGAGCTGACCTCGGGCGTCTATTTCGGGGAACCGCGCGGCATCCACAAGGAAGGCAACGAACGGGTCGGCATCAACACCCAGCGCTACACCGAGAGCGAGATCGCCCGCGTGGCGCGCTCGGCCTTCGAGCTTGCACGGCGGCGCGGCAACAAGGTCTGTTCGATGGAAAAGGCCAACGTCATGGAGTCGGGCATCCTGTGGCGCGACGTGGTGACCGAGGTGCACGACGCCGAGTATCCGGACGTCGAACTCAGCCACATGTATGCCGACGCCGGTGCCATGCAGCTGACCCGCTGGCCCAAGCAGTTCGACGTGATCGTCACCGACAACCTCTTCGGCGACCTCCTCTCCGACCTTGCCGCGATGCTGACCGGCTCGCTCGGCATGCTGCCCTCGGCCTCGCTCGGCGCGCCGATGGCGAACGGACGGCCCAAGGCGCTCTACGAGCCGGTCCACGGCTCGGCGCCCGACATCGCCGGTCAGGGCAAAGCCAACCCGATCGCCTGCATCCTCTCGTTCGCGATGGCGCTGCGCTATTCGTTCGACAACGGGGCCGAGGCGGACCGGCTGGAGAAGGCGGTCGAAGCGGTGCTGGCCGATGGTCTGCGCACGGCCGATCTGATGGGGCCGGACGGCGGCACCCCGGTCTCGACCTCGGCGATGGGCGACGCGATCGTTGCCGCACTGGAGGCAAGCCTGTAACCTTCCCTCGTTGCAAGCGCCCCGAAATACGGGGAAACGAGGGACAGTACCATGCGATCCATTCTGACGGCGGCCATCGCCGCGCTGAGCATTTCCGCTTGCCCCGCAGGCGCCAAGCCATTCTCCGAAGTCTTCCCGAGCGAGGCCAAGTCCTATCCGCCCGACGCGGTCGCGGCGATGGAGAGGATCGACTTCAAGCAAGGCTCGGCCACGGTCGGCAGCAACCTCGCGACGCTCGACCTGGGCGACGGTTTCTATTTCCTTGACGCCAGGGACGCGCGCTACATCCTCGAGGACATCTGGGGCAACCCGCCCTCGCCCGAGACGCTTGGCATGGTCTTTCCCGCCGGGGTGACACCCTACGAGGCGCCCTGGGGTCTGGAGATCTTCTTCGAGGATATCGGCTACGTCTCGGACGAGGACGCGGGCAGCTACAACTACGACGAGCTTCTGGACGAGATGAAGCAAGACGCGCGCGACGCGAACCCTCAACGCACGCGCCAGGGCTATCCGACGGTCGAGCTGATCGGCTGGGCCGCCGCGCCGCGTTACGATTCCGCCGGGCGCAAGCTCTACTGGGCCAAGGAGCTCGAGTTCGGCGGCGACCCCGAGCACACGCTCAACTACAATATCCGCGCCCTCGGCCGCCGGGGCGTGCTGAACATGAACTTCATCGCGGCGATGTCCGACCTGCCGGCCGTGGAAAGCGCCGTGCCCTCGATCCTGAACATGGTCGCCTTCACCGAGGGAAACAGGTACAGCGACTTCAACGCCTCGACCGACGCGGTCGCCGCCGTCGGGCTGGGCGGGCTGATCGCGGGCGGCGTGCTGGCCAAGAAGGCCGGACTGATCGCAGTCGCGCTGCTCTTCCTGAAGAAGTTCTGGTTTCTCCTGCTGTTGCCGCTGATCTGGCTCAAGAATCTCTTCACAGGCCGCCGGTCTTCGTGACAAAAGCCCGAGGATGACTGCACCTGACGGCTCCAACGCCAAGGGCGCCGCCCTGGCGCTTCTGGCCTTCGGCATCTTTGCCACCCACGACGTGGTGGTGAAGTTCCTCGGTGCGCAGTACTCGCCGTTCCAGACCGTCTTCTTCTCGGTCATCTTCGGCTTTCCGCTGATCACGCTCCTGCTGATCGGCGACAAGACGGACGGCAACCTCAGGCCCCGGCATGTCGGCTGGTCGATGGCACGCACGGCGGCGACGATGGTGACGGCAGCCTGCGCCTTCTACGCCTTCGCCACGCTGCCCCTCGCCCAGACCTACGCCATTCTCTTCGCCGCGCCGCTCCTGATCACGATCCTCGCCATCCCGATCCTGGGCGAGACGGTGCGCCTGCGCCGGGGCCTCGCGGTGGTCGTCGGCCTCATCGGCGTCCTGATCGTGCTGAGACCCACCGAGGTCGAGCTCGGCCTTGGCCACCTGGCCGCCATCACCGCGGCGACGACCGGCGCCTTCGCCACCATCATCGTGCGCAAGATCGGCAACGACGAGCGTTCGGCCGTCCTGCTGCTCTACCCTATGCTCGCCAACTTCCTGTGCATGGGCGCGATCCTGCCCTTCGTCTACAAGCCCATGCCGTTCCTGCACATCGCCGGCACCGCGCTGATCGCGCTGATGGGATTCGTCGCCATGCTCCTCGTCATCGCCGCCTACCGGCGGGCCGAGGCGGTGATCGTCGCGCCGATGCAATATTCCCAGATCCTCTGGGCGGTGGTCTACGGCTACTTCATCTTCGACGAGCGCCCCGACTGGACCACCGGCATCGGCGCCGGGATCATCATCCTTTCCGGTCTCTACATCGTCTTCCGCGAACAGACCGGCGGTTCGCGCACCACGCCGGTCCTCAGGACCCGCTCGCGCGCCGAGACCGGCACGGTGCCGCGCATCAGCCAGATGATGGACGAGGACGAACGACCCGATTGACCCCTTGCAAATGGCCCGGCAAGGCGGTAACCCGCCCGCCACGGTCGGAGCGTAGCGCAGCCTGGTAGCGCACCTGCTTCGGGAGCAGGGGGTCGGAGGTTCGAATCCTCTCGCTCCGACCAATTTTCCCGGAACCCCCATGGATCCAGCGTCCCTCGCCGTCCCCGGAACCGAGTTCGCCGTCCGCGTCACCCCGCGGGCGTCGCGAAACGCGGTCGAATGGGCGGACGGGGTGCTGCGGGTTCGCGTGACCGCCGTGCCCGAGGACGGCAAGGCAAACCGGGCGGTTGTCGCCCTCCTCGCCAAGGCACTCGGCATCCCGAAGTCGCGACTGGAACTGATCCGGGGCGAAACTGCCCGCGACAAGGTCTTTCGCGTCCTCTGATCAGCTCGCGCTCCGGGATGTCCCCCGATCGCAGGACGCGCCTGACCCGCGTTTCGTCTAGCTGCGGGCAAACAGGCAATCCTGTCGGAGACCGCATGACCCCTGCCCTTGCCCGCCGCGCCTGCCGCATTGGCATGGCCGCCATACTGCTTGCCTCGCCCGCCAAAGCCGAACCGCTAACCTGGGGCAGCCTCGATCTCTCGATCGGCGCCAGCGCCGTGCAGAACGAATTCGGCTTTCCCTTTCTCGACGAAGTTCCGGGCGGATTCGTACCGGTCCCGGTCGATGACGGCCTCTTTGCCAGCCTCGACGGACGCGTTGGTGTCGACTGGGACCAGTTCGGCGCACAGATGGACATCTCGGTCGGCCAACAGGAACGGGCCCGCCCGGGAACCCCGATCAGATACGCCGGCGGGACGAAGCTCGCGCTTCACCTCAATGCCGATCTCGGCGGCTGGACGCTCGGCGCCTTTGCCGGCGCCGGATCGGCCACTCCCTCGCATGGCGAGCCGCGCATGTCGCTGACCTTCGGCGGGATCGAGGCCGCACATTCTGGCCCGCGCCTGACGATCTTCGGCCAGGTTGGTGCGTTCGATGCCGATGCCGAGAAGGCATTCCACGACGTCACATTTGCCCGGTTGGTGGCGACACGTGCGATG
>JBNLCA010000219.1:0-3518 GCA_050303575.1 Paracoccaceae bacterium | reverse complement strand
ATCTTTGGCCTGTGATAGCTTCCTCAACCAAGAACGGTGCCGATTTTCGCAATATGAGGGGCGCCGAAAGACGCCAGCGACAAGGATGGCGTTACGCGGGTTGTTGTTGTCTCAAGCCTTTATGGGACGGCAACAACGGGGAGGAGACCATGGCCCGCCGGGAGTCGGAACATGTCGACCGGGTAGTTGCCTCGGCGCAGTCGAGCTCCGCTGCAGCCTGCTCGCTTCTGGCGGCATCCTGGCGCCGCTCGGTGGAAAAGCATGGTCTCGATCCCGCCGAACAGCAGCGGGGTGATCGTCTCGACGATTCCGCGCTGAAGCATCGGCGTGCCGAACTCGAGCAGTTCCTGATGATCGCGTCCCGGAAGCTCGACAAGCTGTTCTCGCTTGTCGGCAGCTCCGGTTGCGGCGTGCTGTTGACCGATGCCGAGGGCCTGGTCCTGGATCTGAGATGCTCGGATGCGGACGAGCACGTATTTCGGCTCTGGGGGCTGTGTCCGGGCGCCGACTGGAGCGAGGCTGCCGAGGGAACCAACGGGATCGGCACCTGCCTGGCGGAGAACCGGCAGGTAACGATTCACCGCGACGAGCACTTCTTTGCCCGCAACATCGCCATGAGCTGCATGGACGCGCCGATCTACGGCGCTGACGGCAGTCTCCTCGCGGCCCTCGATGTCTCTTCGGCACGGGCGGACCAGACCGAGGCGTTCAACCTTCTGATCGCCGGCATGGTGACCCAGACGGCCCGCCAGATCGAAGCCGACAACTTCCGCGCCGCCTTTCCCAGGGCGCGAATTGTCGTTGCCGACAGCGGCGAAAACGATGCCAACATGCTGCTGGCGGTCGACGCGGACGATATTGTCGTGGGGGCCTCGCGCGCGGCCAGAAAAGCCTTCGGGCTCGGGCTGGGCGGCAAACTCGCGCCGCGTCCTGCGTCGGATCTGCTCGGCCGCGAGGACAGCGTCACCGGCTTCGAGCGGGCCGCGCGGGCGGCGGTGATCCGGGCGCTGACGCGGGCCAACGGCAATGTGTCGGAGGCCGCCCGGGCCCTCGGCGTGGCGCGTGCTACGCTCTACCGCCGGATGAAACGGCTGGGCATCAGCGAATTTTCGAACTGAACTGTCTCACATCTGAGACAGTCTTGCGGTCCCTTCGCGCGGCGGGGGGCTGACAGCGTTCCCCCTGCGCTCTTCAATCTCTCCTCATCCAGAGTGGACAACACCAGAGGTTTGAGGAGGAGACATCATGAACGTCATGACCCAGACGACGGGGCGGTTCGCCTCGCCTTTCAAATCCCGCTACGACAATTTCATCGGCGGCAAGTTCGTGCCGTCCGTAAACGGCCTTTACTTCGACAACACCACGCCGATCACCGGTGCTGTGATCAACCAGATTGCCCGCTCGGACGCTGCCGATATCGAGCTGGCGCTGGACGCCGCGCATGCCGCCAAGGACGCCTGGGGCAGGACCTCGCCCAGCGAGCGGGCCGCCGCGCTGTTGAAGATCGCCGACATCATGGAAGAGAACCTGGAGCTGCTCGCCACCTGCGAGACCTGGGACAACGGCAAGGCGATCCGTGAGACGATGGCCGCCGATCTGCCGCTGGCGGTCGACCACTTCCGCTATTTCGCCTCCGTCCTGCGGTCCCAGGAAGGCACGATGAGCGAGCTGGACGACGACACGGTCGCCTACCATTTCCACGAGCCGCTGGGCGTGGTCGGCCAGATCATCCCCTGGAACTTTCCGCTGCTGATGGCGGCCTGGAAGCTTGCCCCGGCGCTGGCCGCGGGCAACTGCGTGGTGATCAAGCCGGCGGAGCAGACCCCGGCGACAATCATGGTCTTCGCCGAATTGATCGCCGATGTGCTGCCGGCGGGCGTCCTCAACATCGTCAACGGCTTCGGCATTGAGGCCGGCAAGCCGCTGGCGCAAAGCCCGCGCATCGCCAAGATCGCGTTCACGGGCGAGACGACGACCGGCCGGCTGATCATGCAGTACGCGACCGAGAACCTGATTCCGGTGACGCTGGAACTGGGCGGCAAGTCGCCCAACGTCTTCCACAAGGACGTGATGCGCGAGGACGACGCCTTCCTCGACAAGGCGATCGAAGGCTTCGTGCTCTTCGCGCTGAACCAGGGCGAGGTCTGCACCTGCCCGAGCCGCGCGCTGATCCACGAGGACATCTATGACGCCTTCATCGAACGCGCCATCAAGCGCACCGAGGCGATCGTCATGGGCGATCCGCGGGCACAGGGCACCATGATGGGAGCCCAGGCCTCCGAGGAGCAGAAGGAGAAGATCCTCAGCTATCTCGACATCGGCCGTCAGGAAGGCGCCGACGTCCTGACCGGCGGCGGGCCGGCCGACCTGGGCGGCGAACTGTCGGGCGGATACTACATCCAGCCGACGATCCTGAAGGGGCACAACAAGATGCGCGTGTTCCAGGAGGAGATCTTCGGCCCCGTGGTGTCGGTCACCACCTTCAAGGACGAGGACGAGGCCTTGTCGATCGCCAACGACACGCTTTACGGGCTCGGCGCCGGCGTGTGGTCGCGCGACATGAACACCTGCTACCGCTTCGGCCGCGGGATCCAGGCAGGACGCGTCTGGGTCAACAACTATCATGCCTACCCCGCCCACGCGGCCTTCGGCGGCTACAAGCAATCGGGCATCGGGCGCGAGACCCACAAGATGATGCTGGACCACTACCAGCAGACCAAGAACATGCTGGTCAGCTACAATCCCAACAAGCTGGGCTTCTTCTGAGGTTGCTTCACCTGAGGGCGCGGGGCCTGCGTTCGGCTCCGCGCCCTGCTTTCGTCCGGAGGGACGCGACGATGACCGGAAAACCGATCTCCTGCGCCACGGAGGGGGGCCCGATTGTGGGGACCGATCCGCTGGCGCGCGTCACAGCAACGCCCCGCGCACGCGCTTTCATCGCCGAGATCGTGGCCGATCACGGGCCGATCATGTTTCACCAGTCGGGCGGCTGCTGCGACGGTTCCTCGCCCATGTGCTACCCGAAGGGCGAGTTCCACGTCGGCGCGACCGATGTCTGCCTGGGACATATCGACGGCGCCGAGGTGTGGATCTCGGGCCCGCAGTTTGCCGCCTGGAAACACACCCAGCTGATCCTCGACGTGGTGCCGGGCCGTGGCGGCATGTTCAGCCTGGACAACGGGCGCGAGCGCCGGTTTCTCACGCGGTCCCGGATTTTTTCGGCCGAGGAGCAGGCGATGCTGGAGGCGGGCGAGGCCAAGACCGGCGGCTGAGCGGGGCGCCAAGCTATGCGAGTCGCACCCCCTTGCTTCGCGGGCCTTAACCAAGCCCGAGTCTGGTCCTGGGCGTCCCGGCGGTGTAGATAGAGGGCCATGACCGGCCTTTCCCGCAAGCTTTCCGTCGCGCCGATGATGGACTGGACCGACCGCCACGAGCGGGCCTTCCTGCGCGCCATCTCCCGGCGCACGCTGCTCTATACGGAGATGGTGACGACGGGCGCCATCCTGCACGGCGACCGC
>JBNLCA010000218.1:0-2055 GCA_050303575.1 Paracoccaceae bacterium | reverse complement strand
TGGTCGATCCCTGGATCTTGCGTCGGGTCGAAGACGCTGAAGACGTAAGAGCTTTCGTTGTTTCGCGCCGTGCCGGGACCGTAGAAACTGGCATTCAACTGTCCGCCAAGCCCGTTCAGTTCGCACCGGTAGATCGCCGTCAGGGTGTCGTCGTCCGCTCTGTATCGAATGGTGAAAAGCTTCCCGTCCTGCCAACATGCTTCTTGCTCCGATCGGGGAACCTCTCGACCTTCGCCCGGCAGGTGGTTCTTCTGAATTCCGTTTCGGCCGGGGCCACCGTTGGCCATCAGGCGAAGCCCCCAGGCGTGCAACCTGGGGATTTCCGATTGGAACCAGCCCGGATTGCGCCAGTAGTCAGAGGGCAGGGCATGCCAGAGGGGAATGGCGAGAAGTCCAATCACCAGCCCGGCCGCGAAGACGACCGCGCGCTCCCGGCGGCGTGAGTGCTTGCCGCCGCTCACGGTCTACTGCTCGGGCACCAGGATCTCGCGCTTGCCGACGTGGTTGGCGGCGCCGACGAGGCCTTCGTCCTCCATCTGCTCGACAAGGCGCGCGGCCTTGTTGTAGCCGATCCCGAGCTTGCGCTGGATATACGAGGTCGAGACCTTGCGATCCTTCAGAACCACCGCCACCGCCTGGTCGTAGAGCGCATCCTCGCCATCGGTATTGCCGCCAAGGCCAAGGACCAGGTCGATGTCGTCGGCCTTCTCGTCGTCCGGCCCCTCGACCACGCTGCCCACATATTCCGGGGGCCCGTAGGCCTTGAGGTGGGTGACGATCTCTTCGACCTCCTCGTCACTGACGAACGGGCCGTGGACACGGGAAATCCGGCCACCGCCCGCCATGTAGAGCATGTCGCCCTGACCGAGAAGTTGTTCAGCGCCCATCTCGCCGAGGATGGTGCGGCTGTCGATCTTCGAGGTCACCTGGAACGAGATCCGGGTCGGGAAGTTCGCCTTGATCGTGCCGGTGATGACGTCGACCGACGGGCGCTGCGTCGCCATGATCAGGTGAATGCCCGAGGCCCGCGCCATCTGGGCGAGGCGCTGGATGCAGGCCTCGATCTCCTTGCCGGCCACCATCATCAGGTCGGCCATCTCGTCGACGATGACGACGATGTAGGGCATCTTCTCGGGCGCGAATTCCTCGGTCTCGAAGATCGGATCGCCGGTTTCCTCGTCGAAGCCGGTCTGAACCGTGCGGCTGAACATCTCGCCTTTCGACAGCGCGTCCGCCACGCGGCCGTTGTAGCCGTCGATGTTCCTGACGCCCATCTTCGACATCTTGCGGTAGCGTTCCTCCATCTCGCCCACCACCCACTTGAGCGCGACGACCGCCTTCTTCGGATCGGTCACGACGGGGGAGAGGAGATGCGGGATGCCGTCATAGACGGAAAGCTCCAGCATCTTGGGATCGATCATGATCAGCCGGCATTCCTCGGGCGAGAGCCGGTAGAGAAGGCTGAGGATCATCGTGTTGATCGCCACCGACTTGCCCGAACCGGTGGTACCGGCGATCAGGAGGTGCGGCATCTTCGCAAGGTTCGCGACGACGCTCTCGCCGCCGATATCCTTGCCCAGCGCCAGCGGCAGCTTCATGTTGCTGTCGCCGAAGTCGCGGGCGGAGAGGATCTCGCGAAGGACAACCTTCTCGCGGTTGGCGTTCGGCAGTTCGATGCCGATGACCGAACGGCCGGGCACGGTGGAAACGCGCGCCGAGAGCGCCGACATCGAGCGGGCGATGTCGTCCGCAAGGCCGATGACGCGCGACGCCTTCAGGCCCGGCGCCGGTTCCAACTCGTACATCGTGACGACCGGGCCGGGGCGGACCGACACGATCTCGCCCTTCACTCCGTAGTCGTCGAGCACGGTTTCCAGCATCCGGGCGTTTTCCTCGAGCGCCTCGTTCGACAGGTGATGGCGCTTGATCTCGGTCGGGTTCGACAGAAGCGACAGCGGCGGCGGTTCGTAGACGTTGGCGCTTTCCTCGAACTTCAGCGCCGGCTGGCGTTCGGCGCGGGCCTGGCGCGACGGCGCGGCGGGGCGCGACGGGGTC
>JBNLCA010000217.1:0-2887 GCA_050303575.1 Paracoccaceae bacterium | reverse complement strand
CGGCGATCTGCGGTTCCAACTCGTCCGGCCCGTAGGGCCGCGACAGGACCGGATCGTCGGCCGGCATCCATCCGTAATCGCCCCGGCCCGGATTCCAGAAATGCTGGTGCGCGTCGATCATGTCGGTGCATCCTGACGCATAAGGCCTTCGGTCTTAAGGTCCGCCCACAGCGTGGCCGGAATCTCGGCGGCCGCTGCCTTGAGGTTGCTCGCCATCTCGGCCGTGCCCTGGCCTCCGGGGATGACCGAGAGGACGGCCGGGTGGCGCAGCGGGAACTGGAAGGCGGCATCGACCATCCTGACGCCGTGGCGCTGGCAGACGGCTTCGATCCGGGTGACGCGCTCGAGGATTTCGGGCGGCGCCGGGTCGTAGTTGTAGAATGCGCCGGGTCTGGGGCCGATGGCGAGGATGCCGGAATTGTACGCCCCGCCGATGACAACGCCGATACCGCGTTCGGTGCAGAGCGGCAGGAAACTCTCCAGCGCCTCCTGCTCCAGAAGCGTGTAGCGCCCGGCGAGGAGGAAAAGGTCCGGATCGCCGTTCTCGATCAGCCACTGGCAGGACTGCCATTCGTTGACCCCGGCGCCGAAGGCGCGGATCACGCCCTGATCGCGCAGGTCGGTGAGCGCGCGGTGCCCGCCCGCCATGAAGGCGGCGAGCTTCTCGTCGCGTGCCTCGGCGCTGCCGTGGGTGAAGACGTCCAGATCGTGGGCGTAGAGGATGTCGATCCGGTCGATCCCCAGCCGTTCGAGCGAGAATTCGATGCTGCGCAGGACGCCGTCATGGCTGTAATCGAAGACCTCGGTCCGCGACGGGATATCGAACCACTTGCCCTGACCGCTTCGCCTGTCCGGCGTGGTGGCGCGCAGAAGCCGGCCGACCTTGGTCGAAAGAACGTAGTCGTCCCGCCGCTTGCCGCGCAGGAACCGGTTGAGCCGCGTTTCGGACAGCCCCATCCCGTACTGCGGCGCGGTGTCGAAGTAGCGCACGCCGGCGTCCCAGGCGCGGTCCAGCACCTCGGCCGCGTCTTCGTCGCTGATCGCGCGATAGAGGTTGCCCAGCGGCGCCGTGCCGAAGCCCAGTTCGGTGAAGGTCAGCCCGCCGTTCCCCAACCGGTCCCAGGCGCGTGTTTTCAATGACATGGAGGTCCCCCTTGCCGCCACGTTAGCCCGACCGGCGGCCGCCGCCAAGGCTTCCGCCGGAGGGCGCCGCGTGGTATCGGCGCGACGGGAAAGCCCGAGGGAGGAACGATGCCGATCCGTGTCACCGTGTGGGGCGAGAATGTCCACGAACAGACGAACGAGGTGGTGGCCGGCATCTACCCGGACGGGATGCATGCCGCCATCGCCGGGGCCCTGAACGCGGCCGAAGGGATCGAGGCGACGACCGCCACGCTTCAGGAGCCCGAGCATGGCCTGACCGAAGCGCGCCTTGCCGCGACCGACGTCCTGATCTGGTGGGGACACGCGGCCCACGGCAAGGTCGAGGATGCGGTGGTCGATCGCGTCACCAATGCCGTCTGGTCCGGCATGGGCGCGATCTTCCTGCACTCGGCGCATTTCTCGAAACCCTTCAAGCGCCTGATGGGCGCGCCCTGCAACCTGACCTGGCGCGAGGCGGGCGAGCGGGAGCGGATCTGGCTCACCAGCCGCAACCACCCGATTGCGGCGGGCCTGCCAGATCACTTCGAGCTGGAAAACGAAGAGATGTATGGCGAGCCCTTCGGCGTTCCCGAGCCGATGGAGACGGTGTTCGTCTCGTGGTTCCAGGGCGGCGAGGTCTTCCGCTCGGGCCTGACATGGAAGCGCGGCGCCGGGAGCGTCTTCTATTTCCGTCCCGGCCACGAGACCTATCCGACCTACCACGACGCCAACGTCCAGACGGTGATCTGCAATGCCGTCCGGTGGGCGTACAACCCCGCGGCCCGGATCGCTGATCCGAACGCGGCGCCGAACGTCCCGGTCGAGACGGCGCTGGAGCCCATCGAGGAACGCGGCGGCAAGCTCCACAAGAAGGGCGAGGAGGGGCTGAGGTGAGCCTCCGGGTCCTGATCCTCGGCACTGGCAACATGGCGCGCAGCCACGTTGCCGCCTTTGCGGCGATGGAAGGGGTCGAGGTCGTCGGCGCCGTCGACACACGGTCCGAGGTGCTGGCCGCCTTCCAGGCCGCGCACGACATCCCGAAGGGTTTCGCCTCGGTGGCCGACGCTCTGGACTGGGGCAAGTTCGACGCGGTCTCGAACGTCACGCCGGACGCGGTTCACCACGCCACGACGCTGCCGCTCCTCGCCGCCGGCAAGCATGTCCTGTGCGAAAAACCGCTGGCGACGAATGCGGCCGATGCGCGCGAGATGGCGGATGCCGCCCGCGCGGCCGGCGTCGTCAACATGGTCAACCTCAGCTACCGCAATGTCGCCGCGCTGCAGGAGGCCGCGCGCATGGTGGCGAACGGCGCCATCGGCCCGGTCCGTCATTTCGAGGCCTCGTACCTTCAAAGCTGGCTGACCCAGCCGGCCTGGGGTGACTGGCGCACCGGGCCGGAATGGCTGTGGCGGCTTTCGACAGCGCACGGATCCAAGGGGGTCCTCGGCGATGTCGGTATCCACATCCTCGACTTCGCCACCTTCGTCGCGGGGCAGGGCGTGCAGGACATCTCGGCCCGCCTCGTCACCTTCGACAAGGCCGAGGGCGGGCGGATCGGCGACTATGTCCTCGACGCCAATGACAGCGCGACAATGCAGCTCAGGCTCGAGGGCGGGGCGCTCGGTGTCGTCCACGCGACCCGGCTGGCGACCGGCCACATCAACGACCTGCGCCTCAGGATCTTCGGCGAGACCGGCGGTCTCGACGTCCGGTTCGAGAAGGGCGAGAGCCGGCTTTCGGCCTG
>JBNLCA010000216.1:0-2626 GCA_050303575.1 Paracoccaceae bacterium | reverse complement strand
GCCATCGCAACGGCAGCGAGGCGCCCTCGGACGTGCCGGTGAATGGCGCGTTCGACGTGACGCTGACCCTCGACCAGATGGCACACCGGCTGGCCCCCGGCCACAAGCTGCGGCTGGCACTCTCGACCACCTACTGGCCATTCCTCTGGCCGGCGGCCGAGGCAGCGGACCTGACGCTGCTCTCCGGTTCGCTCGACCTGCCGCGCCATGCGGGCAGCATCGGCGACGAATGGACCTTCGCGCTGCCGACGTCTGCGCCGCCGGCGAAGCGGACAGTGCTGAGAACGCCCCGTGGCGCCCGAAGGGTGGAACGTGACCTGATCGGTGGTACGGTGACCCTGACGGTCGAAAGCGACTCGGGCTCGGCCCGTATCGACAGCCACGGCTTGGTGACCGGGGACAGCGTGAGCGAGCGCTGGACGATCCGGCCGGACGATCCCCTTTCGGCGCATGCCGAGATCGTCTGGCACCAGACCCTCGGCCGCGATGATTGGAGCGTGCGCACCGAAGCGCGCTGCGAGATGACCGCGACGGCGTCCGAGTTCGAGATGACGGCCAAGCTGACGGCCTGGGAGGGTGAAACGCAGATCTTCCAGCGAACCTGGGACGAAAAAGTGCCTCGCCTTTGGGCTTGAGGCCTTGAAAAGCCGACCCCCAGACCGCCCATGGCCAAGAAAAAGGTTCGGCTTCGGACGGATCACGCCTATAACGGCAGAGGGATATTGATTCATCAGTCAACAAAAAGACGCGACAGGGAGACGACAATGAAAGACGATCTGGCCCGCCTTCTGGAGTTCATCGACCGTGGAGGCCTCGGCCGTCGCGGCTTCCTCGCCGGTTCGGCGGCCGCCATCGGCGCTGCGGCACTGCCGGGCGCCACGATGGCGCAGGAAGTGAAGAAGGGCGGCATCCTGAAGATGGGCATGGGCGGCGGCGAATCCACCGATACGCTCGACCCCGGCCTCGCCGACGGACCGGTCGCCTTCGCGATCAACCGTCAGTGGGGCGACACGCTGGTCAACGTCTCGCCCACCGGCGAGATCGAGCCGCGGCTTGCCACCGCGGCCACGCCCAACGAGGACGGCACCGAATGGACCTTCACCATCCGCGAAGGCGTGAAGTTCCACGACGGCAGCGACCTGACGCCAGACGACGTGGTCGCCACGCTGAAGCGGCATTCGGACGAGAATGCCAAATCCGGTGCCCAGGGCATCATGCAGGGTATCGCCTCGATGGAAGTCAGCGGGCAGGACGTGATCCTGAAACTGGCAACCGGAAATGCCGACCTTCCCTACCTGATCTCGGACTATCACCTTGTCATCCAGCCGAACGGCGGCCTCGACGCGCCGAATGCCGGTATCGGGACCGGCCCGTGGAAGCTGACCTCGGAAGAGGCGGGCGTGCGTTACGCGTTCGAGAAGAACTCGAACGACTGGGATCCGGATCGCGGCCACTACGATGGCGTCGAGATCCTGGTGATCAACGATTCGACCGCGCGCACCTCGGCGTTGCAGTCGGGCCAGGTCCACATGATCAACCGCGTGGATCCGAAGGTCGCCAAGCTTCTCGGCCGGGCTCCGGGAGTGAACGTGAAGAACGTCTCGGGCCGCGGCCACTACGTCTTCATCATGCACTGCAACACCGCGCCCTTCGACAACAAGGATCTGCGGCTTGCGCTGAAATACGCCATCAACCGGCAGGAACTTGTCGACAAAATCCTCGACGGTTTCGGCGGTCTGGGCAACGACATCCCGATCAACGCCTCCTATCCGCTCTTCGACGAGACGCTGCCGCAGCGCGAGTTCTCGGTCGAGAAGGCGGCCGAGCACTACAAGGCCTCGGGCCATGACGGCTCGCCCATCGAGCTTCTCGTCGCCGACGGCGCCTTCCCGGGCGCGGTCGATGCCGCCTCGCTCTTCCAGCAGACGGCGCAGCAGGCCGGCATCCCGCTCGAGATCAAGCGCGTGCCGGACGATGGCTACTGGTCGGACGTCTGGAACGTGAAGCCCTTCTGCGCCTCTTACTGGGGCGGCCGCCCGGTGCAGGACCAGATGTATTCGACGGCCTATCTGTCGGATGCGGACTGGAACGACACGCGGTTCTTCAACGAAGAGTTCGACGGGATCATCCTCGAGGCGCGCGGCGAGACCGACATCGTCAGGCGCAAGGAACTCTATGCCCGCGCGGCGCGGATCCTGCACGACGAGGGCGGGCTGATCTGCCCGATGTTCAACGACTTCATCGATGCCCACACCGACGACGTCGCCGGCTGGATCGAGGATCCGAACTACGAGATGATGGGCGGCTTCGCGTCGTCGAAGACCTGGTTCGCCTGAGTGCGGATGCACCCGATCGTGAAACTCGTGGCCCAGCGTCTGGCGCTGGGCCTCGTCCTCCTCTGGGCCGCATCGGTGCTGATCTTCCTCGGCACGATGATCCTGCCTGGAGACGTGGCGCAGTCGATCCTCGGCCAGTCCGCCACGCCGACCACGCTTGCAAACCTGCGGGCCGAACTTGGCCTCAACGATCCGCCGCACATACGCTATTTCAACTGGCTCTGGGGCGTCCTCCACGGTGATCTCGGCACCGCCCTTTCGAACGGGCAGGATATCGCCTCGGCGATGGG
>JBNLCA010000215.1:0-2353 GCA_050303575.1 Paracoccaceae bacterium | reverse complement strand
GCGAAGACGCCGAGCGGATTCGAGAGGGGATGAGCGGCAACCTCTGCCGTTGCGCCGCCTATCACGGCATCACCGAGGCGGTGCTCGACGCCACCCGCCGCATGCAGGGCGAAGCGGAAAGGAAGTCGGCATGAAGACCTTTGGCTATGAAAGCCCCGCCTCGGTCGCCGAGGCCATCGCGGCGTGGGAGCCGGGCGCAGCCTGGCTCGGCGGCGGTACCAACCTCGTGGATCTGATGAAGGTCGGCGTGATGGCGCCGGGCAAGCTGATCGACATCGGCCGCCTGCCCGGGCTCGACCGGATCGAGCTGACGCCCGGCGGCGGCGCCCGGATCGGCGCGCTGGTCAGGAACTCCGACCTCGCTCATCATGCGGACTTCGCCCAGGGTTTCCCGATGGTGGCCGAGGCGCTGCTTTCCGGTGCCTCGGGCCAGTTGCGCAACGCCGCGACGGTGGGCGGCAACCTGATGCAGCGCACCCGTTGCGCGTACTTCCAGGACCCGCACAGCGCCTGCAACAAGCGTGACCCCGGCGCCGGATGTGCCGCGAAGGGCGGCGAGAACGCCGGTCTGGCGGTCATCGGCTGGAGCGAGAGTTGCATCGCCACGAATCCGTCCGATTTCGCGGTCCCGCTGGTGGCGCTCGATGCCGTCGTCGAGGCCGACGGTCCGAACGGCAAGCGCGACATTCCCCTCGCCGACTTCCATCTTCTGCCGGGCGATACGCCCGCCAAGGAAACCGCGCTCGAGCCGGGCGAACTCATCGTGGCCATCCGTCTGCCAGACGGCGCGGCAGCGTTCCGCGCCAACGCCCGGTACCTGAAGCTGCGCGAGCGGACCTCCTTCGCCTTCGCGCTCGCCTCTGCCGCCGCGGCCCTCCGAGTGGACAAGGGCCGGATCGCCGAGGCGCGGCTTGCACTTGGCGCCGTCGCCGCGAAGCCCTGGCGCGTCAGGGCGGCCGAGGACCTGATGGCGGGCCAGAGCCCGTCACCGGATCTCTTCGCCCGAGCCGCAGCCGTTGCGCTCGAAGGCGCCAGACCCTCGGGCGCCAACGAAGCCAAGATCGAACTCGCCCGCCGCACCGCCGCCCGCGCTTTGGCCATGGCCGCGTCCGGTACGCCCGCGCGCATCCCGGCGCTTCCGGCCTCGCCTTTCGGAGAACCCGCCCATGCCTGACACGATCCCGTTCCCCGCCCGCTTCGGCTCGAACTCGGGCCAGTCCTTCGCCCGCCGCGATGGCATCGCCAAGGTCACCGGCGCGGCCACGTTCGCCGCCGACAATCACCCCGAGGGTCTTCTCTACGCCGTCGTCGTTCCGGCCACGATCGCGCGCGGCTCGGTCACCGGTTACGACGTCGCCGCGGCCAAGGCGCATCCCGGCGTTGTCGAGGTCTTCACGCCCGACAACTGCCCGCCGCTGGCCGGTGATCCGCAGAGCAAACCCTTCATGTTCGCTTTCCGCTTCGAGGCGCTGCAGGACCGCTCGGTGCGCTACGCCAACCAGCCCATCGCGCTGGTGCTGGGCGAGACGATCGAGGCGGCGAACGAGGGCGCACGGTTGCTCGACCCGCAATACGAGGCCGAAACGCCGCGCGTCGGGCTGGACGGGGCAGACCCCTACCAGGTCGAGACCGGCGCCTTCGGCTCTCCGGGCAAGACCGTTCATGGCGACGTCGAGGCCGGACACAAGGCCGCGAAGACGTCGGTCGACGTGACCTACGAGACGCCCGAACATTACCACAACGCGATGGAGACCCATGCCGTCGTCGCCGAGTGGGAGGGCGACCGCGTGACGCTCGACATGCCGAACCAGGCCATCGTCATGTCCTGCGCGGCCTACGGTTATTATTTCGGTATCCCGGCCGAAAACGTCACGATCCGCTCGCCCTACCTGGGCGGTGGCTTCGGGTCGAAGGCGATCGTCAACGGGCCCCAGGTTCTGGCCATCCACGCCGCCCGCATCCTCGGCCGTCCGGTCAAGCTGATGCTTCGGCGCGACCAGATGTTCGGCCCCGTGGGCCACCGCGGCGCCACGCGCCAGCGGCTCAGGATCGGCACTGACGGCGACGGCCGCATGACCGTGCTGGACCACGAGTCGCTGGCTGTCACCTCGACCTTCGATGATTTCGTGGAAGGTGCAGCGAATGCCTCGCAGGGAATCTATGCCGCCGGGGCGCTGCGCTCGTCGATGAGTGCCGTCCGTGTCGATATCGGCACGCCCGGCCCGGTCCGCGCTCCGGGCGAGGCCTCGGGCTCGGCCGCGCTCGAATCGGCGATGGACGAGATGGCCGAGGCGCTCGACATGGACCCGCTCGAGTTCCGGCTGAGGAACTATGCCGAGACCGAGCCGGGGAC
>JBNLCA010000214.1:0-3917 GCA_050303575.1 Paracoccaceae bacterium | reverse complement strand
GGCGTGCTGGTCGGCGACGACATGCCCGCGGCCTTCCGCGCCCGGCTCGACGCGCTCCTGGCGGACGTGGCGCAAGCCTATGTGGTCGCGCTCGAGCCGACGGGCAACCACCGGGCGACCCGTCTGGTCGCGCGCGAGGCGGATCTCGACGGGGCGAGCCATGTCACCACCTTCCGGCTTGACGACGACGACGCGATCGACCGCGACTATGTCGCGCGGCTGAAGCGGCAGGCCGAGCTTCTCGCGCCACTGTCGGGAGGCGAGCCCTTCGCCATCAGCCCGCACCGCGGCTTCGCGCTGGAACTGGGGAAGGGCACGAACTGCCTCTTCGATGTGACCGAGCGGATGCCGCCGGGCTCGGGCCCGGCGCTCGTCGTGCCGGTGATGCGGCCGATCACCGTCTTCGTCGAGAACCACCGGTCGCTGACGCAGCGCTTCAACACCTTCGTCGACGCCACGTCGCCCGCCTTCATCCGCACCGTCCACCGCGACAACGACTCGAACCCCTACCTCAGCGGACAGAAGCAAACACTTTCCGGCGAGGAGGTGGCCGAGCAGGTGGCGCGGCACTTTCCCTTCACTGCAGAGGCGCTACTTGCCCTGTGACCGGCCGTCGGCCGGGTTTGCGCGAAAGGCGGTGCGATGAGGCTGGTTCGGACACTGGCAATGGCCTGTGCGATGGTGCTTGGCGCCCAGGCGCTCGGCGCCCAGCAGGTGGACCGCGACATTCCCTATTCGCAATCGGGCATGCGGCTGAACCTCTGCCGGCCTGACGCGGCGGTGCGGCCGGCACTGGTGGTGATGGTCCACGGCGGCAGTTTCGCCAGCGGCTCGCGCAACCAGATGAACAGCTATTGCCGGCTTCTGGCCCGGAACGGCTATGTCGCGGCGACCGTGTCGTACCGGCTGACCTCGCAGGGGTTCAGCTATCCCGCCCCGGTCGAGGATGTCCGGGCCGCCGTTGCCTGGGCGCGGGCGAACGCGGCGGGCTACGGGGCGGACCCGTCGAAGGTCGTGCTGCTGGGCTATTCGGCCGGCGGCACGCTGGCGCTTTCGGCAGGCCTCGCCCCGCGCTCCGGGGTGGCGGGGATCATCGACATCGCCGGGGTGCCGGACCTGGCGCTGGGCCTCGCCGAGGCGCGGCGCGAGGATTTGCGGAGGGCGGTGCGGGCCTATCTCGGTGGTGCCGACGCCGAGGCGGCCTCGCCAATCCGCGAGGTCTCGCGCGGCGACCCTCCGGTCCTGATCCTGCACGGGACCGCCGACGGGACGGTCCTCATCCGTCAGTCCGAACGGCTGGCGGCGCGGCTCGGGCAGGTGCGCGTGCCGCACCGGTTCGTCAGGGTCGACGGCGGCGGGCACCTGATGATCCTGAACCCGGTCCAGGCCGCGCGGATCACGCGCGAGGTCCTCGCCTTCCTCGGCGGGATCGACGCGCGGTAGCGCCCCCTCTGGCCCTTCCCCGGACGCGCTGATATGGCGCGGTGAGGGAGGCCCCGATGGCGGCGATCAGCGACAATGCGCGCGGCGCGCTTCTGATGACGGTCGCCATGGCCGCCTTTACCATCAACGACACGTTCATGAAGGCGGCGTCGGACGAGCTGGCCCTGTTCCAGACGATCTTTCTGCGCGGCGTGGGCGCGAGCCTGCTTCTGATCGTCATCGCCGGGCTGATGGGCCAGATCGACCTCACGATGAGCCGCCGGGACTGGCTCCTCGTCGCCATCCGCTCGGCCTGCGAGGCGGCGGCGGCGATCCTGTTCATCGGGGCGCTTTTCCAGATGCCGCTGCCGAACGTCACGGCGATCCTTCAAGCGCTGCCGCTGGCGATCACGCTGGCCGGCGCGATCTTCCTGGGCGAGCCGGTAGGCTGGCGGCGCCTCGTGGCGATCGTGATCGGCTTTGTCGGTGTGATGCTGATCATCCGGCCCGGGCCGGATGGGTTCAACAGCTATTCCCTTCTGGCGCTCGGTTCGGTCGCGGCGGTGACGATCCGCGATCTGGTCATGCGCCGGGTCTCGGCGCAGGTGCCCTCCCTGACGGTGGCCCTGATCACCGCGGTCACGGTCATGGTCGTCGCCGGGGCAGGGTGCCTCGTCACCGACTGGAAGCCGGTCACGACGACCGCGGCGCTGCAGGTCGCCGGGTCATCCTCGTTCCTGATCTTCGGCTACGTGACCTCTGTCACGGTGATGCGGGTGGGCGATATCGGCTTCGTCGCACCCTTCCGTTACACCAGCCTTCTCTGGGCGCTGGTCCTGGGCCTGGCGGTCTTCGGCCAGTGGCCGACCGCGCTGACGCTTCTGGGCGCGGCGATCGTGATCGCGACCGGGCTTTTCACCCTCTATCGAGAGCGGGCGGTCGGACAGCGCGATCTCGTCGCCAAGGCCGAGCCCGCAGACCTCTGAGGCCCGGACGGGTCTGTTGACAACCCCCCCGACTCCCCCTATATCCGCGCGCACTCGGGCCGGGGGAAACCTCAGGCCTGCAGCCGAATGAAGTGGTCATGATCCGGGCGAAGGCCCCGATCCTCTGGAATTCCACCGCGTCGTTCCCGCGAACGAGGGGACGCATGCGGTTTTCGTGTTTTGCGATTCGCGCAGGGCACTGTCGAGAAGCGGCGCACCCGAAGGCAGGGGTGCGAGTATCGAAACGAGGAACGTGAATGCCGACGATTCAACAGCTGATCCGCAAGCCGCGGCAGCCCAAGGTTGCGAAATCCAAGTCGCAACACCTGCAGGAATGCCCGCAGAAGCGCGGCGTCTGCACCCGGGTCTACACCACCACCCCGAAGAAGCCGAACTCGGCCATGCGGAAGGTCGCCAAGGTGCGCCTGACCAACGGCTTCGAGGTCATCAGCTACATCCCCGGCGAGAAGCACAACCTTCAGGAGCACTCGGTGGTCCTGATCCGTGGCGGCCGGGTGAAGGACCTTCCGGGCGTCCGTTACCACATCCTCCGCGGCGTTCTGGACACCCAGGGCGTCAAAGATCGTCGTCAGCGCCGCTCGAAGTACGGCGCCAAGCGTCCGAAGTGAGGAGATAGCAGATGTCCCGTCGTCACCGCGCCGAGAAACGCGAGATCCTGCCGGACGCCAAGTATGGCGACACCGTGCTGACCAAGTTCATGAACAACCTGATGGTCGACGGCAAGAAATCCGTCGCCGAGTCGATCGTCTACAACGCCCTCGACCGCGTCGAGAGCCGCCTCAAGCGGCCGCCGGTGGAAGTGTTCCACGAGGCGCTCGACAACGTGAAGCCGTCGCTGGAAGTCCGCAGCCGCCGCGTCGGCGGTGCGACCTACCAGGTGCCGGTCGACGTGCGCCCCGAGCGCCGCGAGGCGCTGGCGATCCGCTGGCTGATCACCGCCGCGCGGAACCGCAACGAGAACACGATGGAAGAGCGTCTTGCCGGCGAACTGTCGGACGCCGTCCAGAACCGCGGCACCGCGGTGAAGAAGCGTGAAGACACCCACAAGATGGCCGACGCGAACCGCGCGTTCAGCCATTACCGCTGGTAATCCGAACTTTAGCCCTAGGACCTTCCCATGGCCCGCGTCTACCCCCTGAACCGCTACCGGAACTTCGGTATCATGGCCCACATCGATGCGGGCAAGACCACCACGACCGAGCGGATCCTGTACTACACCGGCAAGTCCCACAAGATCGGCGAAGTCCATGACGGCGCCGCCACGATGGACTGGATGGAGCAGGAGCAGGAGCGCGGGATCACCATCACCTCGGCGGCGACCACGACCTTCTGGCAGCGCCAGGAGGATCCGACGCCCGAGGGCACCTCGGACACCAAGTACCGCTTCAACATCATCGACACGCCCGGCCACGTCGACTTCACCATCGAGGTCGAGCGTTCGCTCGCCGTGCTCGACGGTGCGATCTGCCTTCTCGACGCCAACGCCGG
>JBNLCA010000213.1:0-2633 GCA_050303575.1 Paracoccaceae bacterium | reverse complement strand
TTCACCGGCTCGACCGGACGGGTCTTTCCGACTGCGATGAAGGCCTCGCCGCTGGTCCGGGCCTGGCTGCGGCGGCTGGCGGATGCCGAGATACGCACGCGCTGGCGCTGGACCGGTTGGGAGGGCGAGGCGCTGGTCTTCCAGATGCCCGGGGGACGCCAGGTCGTCCGCCCCGCCGTGACCGTCCTTGCGCTGGGCGGCGCCAGCTGGGCGCGCCTCGGATCGGACGGCGCCTGGGCGCCGTGGCTGGAGGCCAAGGGGGTCGACCTGGTGCCGTTCCGGCCGTCGAACGCCGGCCTGGCCGTGGACTGGTCGCCCCACATTGGCCGCCATTTCGGCGCGCCCCTGAAGGCGATCGCGCTTCGCGCCGGTCCCGTCACCTCGCGCGGCGAGGCGGTGATCTCGGCAAGAGGGCTCGAGGGCGGCGGGCTCTACCCGCTGACCCCGGCCCTGAGGGATGGCGCGGCGCTCAAGATGGATCTTGTGCCCGACCTGACGGCGGAGGACGTCGCCCGCCGCCTGGACCGGCCGGGCAAGGACACCACCGCCAACCGCCTGAGGAAGGCGCTGGGCCTCGACCCTGCGCGCCTCGCGCTCCTGCAGGAATTCGCCCGGCCCCTGCCCGCGGACCCGAAGCCGCTCGCTGCCACCCTGAAGGCGCTCCCGGTCCGCCACGCCGGCCTCCGACCGATCGACGAGGCGATCTCGACGGCCGGTGGCATCGCCCGCGCGGCCCTTACCGAAGACCTGATGCTGCGCGCGCTTCCCGGCATCTTCGCCGCGGGCGAGATGCTCGACTGGGAGGCGCCGACGGGCGGCTACCTCCTCACCGCCTGCCTCGCCACCGGCCGCCATGCCGGCCGCGCCGCCGCCCGGTACCTTGCCCCGGCCGAGCCCTGAGGCGGGGCTTTCGGCGGCCTCGGCTCCGCCTCGGCAGAAAGGGGGCCCTCGGACCCCCTCTTCGCGCTGACGCGCGAATTCACCCCCGAGAATATTTGAGACCAAAAGAGAAGCAGGGCCCGCGCTTCTCCCGAGACTGCAATTTCCGCGACGGGGGCGGAGCCTCGCCGACGCGAAGCGGCGGCAAGCCAAACACGACCGACGCGAGGCGGAAACGTCTGGATTGCCGGTCAGCGGCGCGCGTCAGAGGGTGAAGAAGTCGCCGGGCGCGCGGGCGCGGAGGAGCGACGCGAGTTCGGCGCCGAGGCGGGCGCCGTCGTCGGCGGGGCACTGTCCGTCCTCGATCAGAACCTCCCGGCCGTCGGGGCGCAGGATCTCGCCGGTGAAGGCCAATGTGCCGCCGCCCAGCGTGGCGAGCCCGGCGATCGGCGTCTGGCACGAGCCGTCGAGCCCGGCGAGGAAGGCCCGCTCGCAGGCGAGGCGCAGGCCGGTCTCGTGGTCGTGGATCGCCTCGAGAAGGGCGGCGGCATTCGCGTCGTCGGCCCGGCGCTCGATGCCGATGGCGCCCTGGGCGATTGCGGGAAGCATCTCGTCCGGACCGATGGGCGCGCGCGCGACGTCTGCGCGGCCGAGCCGGTTCAGTCCGGCCATGGCGAGGAAGGTGGCGTCGGCCACCCCGTCTTCGAGCTTCTTCAGCCTGGTCTGCACGTTGCCGCGGAACTCGACGACCTTCAGGTCGCTCCGCCGCGCCAAAAGCTGCGCCCGCCGGCGCAGCGACGAGGTGCCGACGGTGGCGCCCTGCGGCAGTGCCGAAAGGCTCTCGTGTCGCAACGAGACGAACGCGTCGCGCACATCCTCGCGCGGCAGGTAACAGCCGAGCATCAGCCCTTCGGGCTGTTCGGTCGGCATGTCCTTCATCGAATGAACCGCGATGTCGATGGCGCCGGAAAGGAGCGCCTCCTCGATCTCCTTGGTGAAAAGGCCCTTGCCGCCGATCTCGCGCAGCGCGCGGTTCTGCACCATGTCGCCGGTGGTCTTGATGACCGAAATCTCGAACGCGTCGACGGGCAGGTCCCAGGCCGCCATCAGCCGCTCGCGCGTTTCGTGCGCCTGGGCAAGGGCAAGCGGCGAGCCGCGGGTGCCGATCTTCAGCGTGCGGGAAGGCGAGGGGAGCGTCGGTGCCATGGCCCCTCCTAGCGCGGCGCTCGCGGCGGACGCAAGGCGGGGCGGATTGACACTCGGCCCGGGCCGGGCGACGTGGGGCGGATGAAGAGCTTGTTGAAAGTGCTGAAGGGCGAGCGCCTGGATCCGCCGCCGGTCTGGCTGATGCGGCAGGCCGGACGCTATCTGCCCGAGTACCGTGCCACGCGCGAGAAGGCGGGCGGGTTCCTCGACCTGTGCTACACGCCCGAACTGGCCGCCGAGGTGACGCTCCAGCCGATCCGGCGCTTCGGGTTCGACGCGGCGATCCTGTTCGCAGACATCCTTCTGGTGCCGCAGGCGCTGGGCGCGGATCTGTGGTTCGAGCCGGGCGAGGGGCCGCGCCTCTCGACCGTCACCACGGCCGGCGATTTTGCCGGGCTGAAGGGGCCGGGCGACATCCACGAGACGCTGGCACCGGTCTACCAGACGGTGCGAATCCTTGGCCGCGAGCTGCCGCCCGAGACGACGCTGATCGGCTTCGCCGGGGCGCCCTGGACCGTGGCGACCTACATGATCGCCGGGCGCGGCAC
>JBNLCA010000212.1:0-2200 GCA_050303575.1 Paracoccaceae bacterium | reverse complement strand
GAGGACCGGTTCGAGGAGATCGGCGGCGACTTCCAGTCCCGCGTGCGCCACGGCTTCCACGCGCTCGCCGGCGAGTTTCCGGGCCGCTGTCTCCTGATCGATGCCGCCCGCACCGAGGCGGACATCGCAACCGACATCCTTGCTCGCGCGCGAGCGGTGCTGTCCTGGCCCTGACCCGTAAGGCAGGCTCCCACCGGCTTTCCGCGCCGGCGCTGCGCTCCGCCCCGTCGCCCGACGGGCCCGGTCGAGCCTGAGGCGCGCGGCTTTCGGCGGCCTAGCTGCGCTCGGTAGCTTCCTTGGTTCTCCTTCGCTTCGCTTCGAACGTTAGCGTGCCGCCGCTTCGCTTCGGCTGGGGGCTCTGCCCCCGTCGCCCTGGCAGGCGACTCCCCCGGAGTATTTTCGGCACAAGGAAGCAGGCTGACGCTCCAAGTCACTCTTTTGGTCCCAAATATTCTCGGGGGTGAATTGAGCCGCAGGCTCAAGAGGGGGCAGACAGCCCCCTTCCTGCCGAGGCGAAGCCGAGGTCACCGAAAGCCCCGCGCGAAGCGCGGCCGGGCCCAAGCGGAGGAGACAGGCGCAAGCCTGTCGAGGGAGCGCGGGAGCGCCCCGTCCCAGCGGGAGGATGTGCGGAGCGCAAGCTCGACGCCAGGCCGAGCGGGACGTTCCCGGAGCGGGGTGGGTTGCCTCCGCCCTCTGTGCTCGGCAGAGTGCGCCGGGCCCGGGCTCCAGTCCGGGCGAGTGCCAGCGGACCGCCCACAGCATGACCGATCCCATCGAACCCGACCGTGTCGACGGTGCACCGCATCCGCGAGAAACGGTCCGGCTGATCGGTCAGGACGCGGCGGAGCGCAATTTCCTCGCCGCGCATGCCTCGGGCCGGCTGCATCACGCCTGGCTCCTGACCGGACCGCGCGGCGTGGGCAAGGCCACTCTTGCCTGGCGCATCGCGCGGTTCCTGCTGGCCGAACCGCCCGCGGACGACGGACTCTTCGGCGCGCCCGAACCGCCGGTCTCGCTTGACATCGCCCCCGATCACCCGGTCGCGCGACGCCTCCTCGCCCTTTCCGAACCGCGGCTGAAGCTGATCCGCCGGGCGTGGGACGAGAAGAAGGACGTCCTGAAGACGGTCATCACGGTCGAGGAGGCGCGCGAGCTCAAGACCTTCTTCCAGCTTTCGGCCACCGACGGCGGCCGCCGTGTGGTGATCCTCGATGCCGCCGACGAGATGAACAGCCAGGCCGCGAACGCGGTCCTGAAGATCCTCGAGGAACCGCCCGCGGATGCCACGATCCTGATCGTCGCGCACCAGCCCTCGCGTCTTTTGCCGACTATCCGCTCGCGCTGCCGCGAACTGCGCCTTGCGCCCCTCGGTCCCGCCGACATGGCCGAAGCGCTCGCGCAGGCCGGAGCAGACACCGACAACCCCGCCCGTCTCGCCGAGCTTGCCGCCGGATCGGTGGGCGAGGCGATCCGGCTCGCCAACCTCGAAGGGCTCGACCTTTACGCGGCGCTTACCGCGCTCTTTCGGCCGCGCCTCGACCGGCCCTCCGCGATCAAGCTTTCCGAAGGCCTCGCCGGCCGCGCCAACGAGCCCCGCTATGACCTGATCCTGCGGCTGATCGACCTCTTCCTCGCCCGCGCCGCCCGCGCCGCGTTGCAGGGTCCCCCCGCCGAGGCCGCGCCCGGCGAGGCCGAGCTCCTTGCCCGCATCGCCCCCGGCCCCGGCGCCGCCCGGCCCTGGGCCGACCTGCATCAGGCGCTTGGCGCGCGGACGCGGCACGGCAAGGCGGTCAACCTTGACCCCGCCGCGCTTCTCCTCGATACCCTCCTCAAGATCGATCAGACGGCGGCCCGCCTCGCCGCCGCGTAGCGGAGCGCGATGGCCGAAATCGTCGACAGCCACTGCCACCTCGACTTCCCCGATTTCGAGGGCCAGGCGGACGAGATCGTCGCCCGCGCCGTCGCGGCGGGAGTCGGCCGCATGGTGACAATCTGCACCCGCCTCGACCAGGAACCCGCCGTCCGTGCCATCGCCGAGGCGCACGGCCCGGTCTTCTATGCCGCCGGCATCCACCCGATGCGCGCGCACGAGGAACAGGCGACACTTGACGAGCTCGAGGCAATCGCAAGACATCCGAAGATGGTCGGCATCGGCGAGACCGGCCTCGACTACCACTACACCGCCGACAGCAAGCCGGTG
>JBNLCA010000211.1:0-4097 GCA_050303575.1 Paracoccaceae bacterium | reverse complement strand
CGAGCGACGTCTTCACCCACGGCTTGCGGTTCAGGCCGAGCGCCCGTGCCTTGCGCGCCACGAGGCCGGCGCCGATCATCACGTAGGGGTTCGAGGTGTTGGTGCACGACGTGATCGCCGCGATCACGACCGAGCCGTCATGGAGCTTGTAGTCCTGCCCCTCGACCGCGGCCTCCTTGGCGGCACCGCCCTTGCGGTAGTCGCTCACGACCTTCTGGAAGCCGGCGACGCTCTCGGTCAGAGGCGTGTGGTCCTGCGGGCGCTTGGGGCCCGAGATAGCCGGCACCACGGTCGACATGTCGAGTTCCAGCGTATCGGTATAGACCGGCGCGTAATTGTCGCCGCGCCACATGCCGTTTTCCTTGGCATAGGCCTCGACCAGCGCGATCCGGTCCTTGTCGCGGCCGGTTTGTTCCAGATAGCGCAGCGTCTCGCCGTCGATCGGGAAGAAGCCGCATGTCGCGCCGTATTCGGGCGCCATGTTGGCGATGGTGGCGCGGTCGGCGAGCGGCAGGTGATCGAGGCCCGAGCCGTAGAACTCGACGAACTTGCCGACGACGCCCTTCTTGCGCAGCATCTGGACGACCTTGAGGACGAGGTCGGTGGCGGTGGTGCCCTCGGGCATCTGGCCGGTCAGCTTGAAGCCGACCACCTCGGGGATCAGCATCGACACGGGCTGGCCCAGCATCGCGGCCTCGGCCTCGATCCCGCCGACGCCCCAGCCCAGCACCGCAAGGCCGTTCACCATCGTGGTGTGGCTGTCGGTGCCGACGAGCGTGTCAGGGTAGGCGACTTCTTCCCCGTTCTGGTCCTTGTCGGTCCAGATCGTCTGGGCGAGGTATTCGAGGTTCACCTGGTGGCAGATGCCGGTTCCCGGCGGCACGACGCGGAAGTTCTCGAACGCGTTCTGGCCCCATTTCAGGAACTCGTAGCGCTCGATGTTACGCTCGTACTCGCGGTCGACGTTCAGTTGGAAGGCACGCGGGTTGCCGAACTCGTCGACCATGACCGAGTGGTCGATGACCAGGTCCACCGGGTTCAGCGGGTTGATCTTCTCGGCATCGCCGCCAAGGCCGATGATCCCGTCGCGCATCGCGGCAAGGTCGACGACCGCCGGAACGCCGGTGAAGTCCTGCATCAGCACGCGCGCCGGGCGATAGGCGATCTCGCGGTCGCTCTTGCCGCCGTTCTTGCCCCAGTCCGAGAAGGCCTTGATGTCGTCCTGGGTGACGGTCTTGCCGTCCTCGAAGCGCAGCATGTTCTCCAGCACCACCTTCAGCGAGGCGGGCAGGTTCGCGAACTCGCCCAGGCCCGCCTCCTCGGCGGCCGGGATCGAGTAGTACGCCAGGCTCTTGCCGCCCGCCGTGAGGCTGCGGCGGGTCTTGGCGCTGTCATGTCCGGTGACGATGGTCATTGGCTGGTCTCCCTGAGACTCGGGGGCTCTTGCTCGCGATCGTCCTGCCGCAACGCGGCACGGCGATCAAGGGGGGTGTGGCAAATTGTATACCATTGTGCACAAATATTCACGCGCCTGCCGCGCTCAACGCCGTCTCGCAATTCGTTGATTGGCCCGGAGGGGCCTTTGCGACTATCAGGAAAGGACGGGGAACGGAGAGCAAGCATGAACCGGGTGATCGGATGGGCCGCGGGCGCCGCTATGGCGCTCGGCGTGGGCGGGGCCTTGGCCCAGGACCGGCTGGTCGTGGTCGAGCTTTACACATCGCAGGGCTGCTCCTCGTGCCCGCCAGCGGACGAGCTTCTGGGCCGGCTCGCGGGCCGGACCGACGTGCTGCCGCTCGCGCTCCACGTCGACTACTGGGATTACATCGGCTGGAAGGACAGTTTTGCCCAGCCGGGCTTCACCGCGCGGCAGAAGGCCTATGCGCACGCCGCCGGGGCACGCACGATCTACACTCCGCAGATGGTGGTGGCCGGCAAGGACCATATCGTCGGCACCCATGCGGCGGAACTTGACGAGTTGATCGAGATGCATTCGGCCGGTGCCGGGCCGGTCACGCTCGACCTTGCGCGGGCGGGCGACCGGCTGACGGTGCACGGCACAGCCTCGGATGCGACCGGCCCGATGGTGGTGCAACTGGTGCGGTTCCTGCCCGAAGAGACGGTCGAGATCCGGCGGGGCGAGAATGCTGGCCGGACCATCACCTACCACAACATCGTCACCGGCTGGCACGAGATCGGCCGCTGGGACGGCGACGGCCCTCTGGTGATCGAGACCGACGCCCCGGGCGACCAGCCGGTCGCGGTGATCGTGCAGCAGGAAGGCCCTGGCGCCATCCTCGCCGCGGCGACGCTGCCGTAGCCTTCGATTTCCAATAAGCTTTCAGCCCGGCGTAAATCTTGCCAGGGTTGATGGCGCCTCAGCCGGCCTTTTCCTCGACCGCCTCGGCCACCGCCTCGACCTGCTCGGCGATGCGCGTCAGCCGTTCGGCGAAATCGTCGGCGCGGGCGGGCGGCACCTCGGCGCTGTCGGCAAGCTGCTCCTCCAGAGCCGCGGTCTTGTCGGCCAGCATCAGCCCGGCCATCAGCAGCATCTGGTTCTCGGGCATCTTGCCAAGCTGATCGACCAGCACCGACGCTTCGGCGTCGAGCATCTTCGCCGCGGCGATCAGGAAATCCTCCTCGCCCGGCTGGCAGGCGACGGTGAAGGGGCGGCCGCCGATGCGGATCTGGACCTCAGACATCGGCCTTCTCCTGGATCAGCGGCGTCAGGTCGGCAAGGATCGCGTCGAGCTCGTTGCGGTCGGCCGTCTGCTGGGTCCGGGTGGCGTCAAGCTCGGCCTTGAGCGCGGCATTCAGCGTCACGCCGGTCACCGCCGCTTCCTCGGCCGCCTCGCGCATGGTGCGGATCGCGGACCTGAGCTCGTTGTTGGCGCGGCGCAGCCGCGCAAGGTCGCGCGCCTGGACATTGGCCAGATCCTGCATCTTGGTCAGCCGCTTCTCCATCTGCTCGACCATCAGCTGGTGCTTCTGCCGCATCAGGTTGGTGCGGTCCGAGAGCTGGTCGTGGGCGCGTGACGCCTCGGTCAGCTCTTCCTTCAGCCGCTCGGACAGGGCCTCGGCGGCCTCGGCACGGGCGAGCGCGCTCTGTACCCGTTCGTCCGAAGCCAGTGCCTCGGCGCGCGCCTCGTCGGCGGCATCCCGCCGGATCTGTTCGATTTCTTCCGGCGTCGGACCGTCGGGCCATTTGCCCAGGCCCTCCGCGATCCGGTCGAGCGCTGCCTCGATACGCGCTTCGATTGCGGCCAAGTCACTCATCCCACTCTCCCTGCCTCGGGCCCTGGCTCGGACAGCCCACCAGAAAGGGCCTGTCCGAATCGGAGCAGGGCCTTCCCCCGGGGCGAATTTTAGCCAAGGCCGCACAGAAATGCGCCCCCTTTCGCCTCAAGAGCTTACGGGGCGCGCTTGATCTTGCCGCCGCGGCTGCTATCACCCCCCGCGACACACACCTGAAAGGCGAGGGGGCCAGCCGTGGAAATCGAGACGCTTCGCAAGACCCATCCCGACCACTGGGCGATGGCGACCGCGCTCAGGATGCTGGCGATCGACGCCGTGCAGGCGGCCAACTCCGGCCACCCGGGCCTGCCGATGGGCATGGCCGACGTGGCGACGGTGCTTTTCACCAAGCACCTGAAATACGACGCCTCTGCGCCGGACTGGGCCGACCGCGACCGCTTCATCCTCTCGGCCGGCCATGGCTCGATGCTTCTCTACGGGCTTCTCTACCTCACCGGCTACGAGGGGATGACGCTCGACGAGATCCGGAACTTCCGGCAATGGGGCGCGAAGACGGCCGGCCACCCCGAATACGGCCACGCCAAGGGAATCGAGACGACCACAGGTCCGCTCGGCCAGGGCATCGCCAACTCGGTCGGCTTCGCCATGGCCGAAGAGCGGATGCGCGCCGATTTCGGGGCGAAGATCTGCGATCACAGGACGTGGGTGATCGCCGGCGACGGCTGCCTGATGGAGGGGATCAGCCACGAGGCGATCGGCCTTGCCGGCATGCAGGAGCTGAAGAACCTGATCGTCCTGTGGGACAACAACGGCATCTCCATCGACGGCAAGGTCTCGCTTTC